>CALDQK010001298.1 GCA_937911525.1 uncultured bacterium | reverse complement strand
CGGCTCGCTCGAGATCGCGCTCCCGCCGATCCTGACCCTCGGCAGCCCCGAGCAGCGCGAGCGCTTCGTCAAGCCGGTGCTGGCGGGCGAGCGGATCGCGGCGCTGGCGATCAGCGAGCCCGGGGCCGGCAGCGACGTGGCCGGGCTGACCACCCGCGCCGTGCGCGAGGGCGAGGGCTACCGCCTGAGCGGCAGCAAGCTCTACGTGACCTCGGGCCTGCGCGCCGACCAGCTCACGGTCCTGGCCCGGACCGGCGAGGACCCCCACGCGGGGCTGACCTTCTTCGTGGTCGAGCGCGGCGCCGAGGGGCTCTCGGTCTCGCGCGCGCTCAAGAAGACCGGCTGGCGGGCCAGCGACACGGCCGAGCTGACCTTCGACGAGGTCTACGTCCCGGCAGAGAACCGCCTCGGCGAGGAGGGCAGCGGCTTCCTGTGCCTGATGCAGACCTTCCAGGGCGAGCGGCTCTACCTGGCCACGATCGGCGTCGCGACGGCCGAGCTCTGCTACGCGGACGCCCTGGCCCACGCCAAGCTGCGCCGCTCCTTCGGGCGGGCCCTGATCGGGCACCAGGTCGTGCGCCACAAGCTGGCCGACATGGCCGGGCGCGTGCTCCAGGCCAAGGCGCTCGTCTACCACTCGGTCGCGCGCGCGATCCGGGGCGAGGTCAGCCCGGCCGAGGTGGCCCTGACCAAGAACGCCGCCTCGGACTGCGCCGAGTGGGTGTGCCGCGAGGCGGTGCAGGTCCTGGGCGGCATGGGCTACATGCGCGAGACCCGGGCGGAGGTCCTCTCGCGGGACGCCCGCCTGCTCAATATCGGCGGCGGAACCCGCGAGATCATGAACGAGATCGTGGGGCGGGGGCTCTAGGACGAGCTCCTGAGCGAGAACTGGATCGAGCCTGTCTGTGGGGTGCCAATTGGCTGCCCCCCCAGCACCTGTCCCTGACCCTCCCCCCGCGCTACACTCAGACGGTCATGGCCACCAAGATCAAATGCGACTCGTGCGGCTACAAGAACAACACGATGGACGACCTCGTGTGCCGCATGTGCAGCCAGAAGCTCGACCCCAACAAGCGTTGGAATGACGCGGTCGATCCAACGGTGGGGATCAACCGCAGCGTGGCCCGCGGCGCGGCCAAGACCGTCCGCGAGAAGAACGAGGGTCCGAGCGAGGACCAGATCGTCTACGTCGGCGACTTCGCGATCTGCTACGTGTTCACGGTCCTCGGCGGCCGGCGCCTGATCCTCAAGCCCGGCGAGGTGTTCACCTTCGGCCGCGGCGAGTCCTGCGACTACAAGATCGACTCGCGGGCCTGCTCGCGCCGCCACGCGCGGATCCACTGGAGCGGTGATCCCCCCGCGCCCGAGGTGATCGACCTCGAGAGCAAGAACGGGATCCTGGTCAACGGCGAGCCGGTCCCCCGCAAGAACCTCGAGGACGGCGACGAGCTGACGATCGGCCCCTTCACCGCGACCCTGCGCGTGCTGCCGGCGACCGACATCGACCAGGCCGAGTCGATCGACCGCCTCAGCGCGACGACGACCACCACCCAGCGCCTCGTGGGCGAGGTGAAGCTGATCTCGGTCCCCTGGCTGCTCCAGCACTTCGAGCGGCTGAAGGAGTCGGGCACGCTCACGGTCTACGGCGAGGACGCCGGCGGCTACGTGGCCCTGATCAGCGGCGTCCCGATCGCGGCCGCCTACGGGCGCGACCTCGAGGTGACCGGGGTCGAGGCGATCCGCGCGATCGCCAAGATCCGCACCGGACGCTTCGCCTTCAGCCCCCGGGCCGACGCGACGCCCCAGGCGATCAACGCCAGCCTGGCCGAGATCTTCGCGCCGGCCGGTCCTCCCCAGCGGCGCCGCCCGCCGCCGCCGCGCCGCCGCGGGCCTCCGCCCTCGACCGGCGGCTACCGCAAGCGCCGCTAGCGCCCCTCGTGCGAGACCTCGCCGGCAGCTACACCCTCCGCGACGAAGGGCGGGTCGAGGTCCGCCCGATCCGCCCCGAGGACAAGGAGCGCCTCCAGGCCGGCCTGCGCCTGCTCTCCCCCCGCTCCCGCTACCTCCGCTTCCTGAGCGATCCGAACGAGCTCTCGCCCAAGGAGCTGCGCTACCTGACCGAGGTCGACCAGGTCGACCACCTGGCCTGGATCGCCCTCGACCCGGATCGGCCCGAGGACCCGGGCCTGGGGGTCGCGCGCTGCGTGCGCCTCGCCGACGAGCCCGACGTGGCCGAGGTCGCCGTGACCGTGGTCGACGCCCACCAGGGACGCGGCCTGGGCACGCTCCTGCTGGGGATCCTGGGCATGGCCGCGGCCGAGCAGGGGATCCGCGCCTTCCGCGGCTTCGTGCTCGCGAGCAACAGCGACATGCTCGAGATCCTCGAGCAGGTCGGCGCCCAGGTCGGCGAGCGCGAGGGCGCCGCGACCTGGTTCGACGTCCCCGTGCCGACCAACCTGGACGAGCTCCCCGACTCGCCTGCGGGGCGCGCCTTCCGCGCCCTGGCAGAGCAAATCGATCGCTGAGGACGAAATGAACATCACCAAGATCAGCTTCTCGGGCTCCAACCCCTCCATGGGGCCGCACAACGTGAAGAGCACCAACACGCTGCACATGGGCGACTACCCGGACGAGCTGGAGCGGCTCCTCGACGACACGCGGGTCAACGGGCAGGTGAGCCTGCGGGACTACCTCCAGCTGCGCCTGGCGGAGGACGCCCGCGAGCTGGAGCGGATCCACGGGGCCTACTCCCCCGGTCGCCTGGCCGAGGGCGAGCGGATCCTCTCGCTCAACGTCCACTTCGAGGGCGGGCCCAAGGTCACGCTCGACGACCTGCGTTACTTCTCGCTCGAGGGAGCGGGCTACGCCGCCTTCGATCAGTTGATTCGGGAGCGCGGCGAAGTCAGCACCTTCGATCCCAGCGACCTCTTCGCCCGCAAGAAGAAGGTCGCGCCGAAGTTTGACGAGCGGGCAGCCTCGGCCGTCCCCGGGGACGACCCGCTGGACTGATCGAGGGGCTAGACGCCTTCGGCCGCCAAGGCGTCAGCGGGGTGGACCAGACTCCCTGACGGGCGGCCCGGACAGCCTCTAGCGCTGGCGCAGGACCAGCAGCGGCGCCGGGCAGCGGCGCAGGACGTGCTCGGCCACCGAGCCGTAGGCCCAGCGCTCGAGGCCGCTCAGGCCGTGGGTCGTCATCGCCAGGAGCACGCCCCCCTCGCTCTGCTCGACCTCGTCGAGGATCGCCTCGGCCGGCCCGCCCTCGCGGAGCGCCAGCGTGGCGGGCTGCCCCTCGGCGTCCAGGCCGGCGTGGGTGGCCTCGATCCGCGCCCGGTGAATCCCGCGGTGGGGCGCGTCGTTGGGCTCGCTCACGTGGAGCACGCGCAGCTCCGCGCTGAGGCGCCGCGCGAAGTCCTGCGCCAGGGGCAAGATCGCCTCGGCGCGCTCGGAGCCGTCGAGGGGCACGATCACGCGGGCCACCCCGCCCTCCCAGCTGGCGAGGGCGAAGGGGTTGAGCAGGAGCACCGGCCGCTCGGCGTGGCGGAGCACCCGCTCGGCGACGCTGCCGCGCACGAAGCGCTCCACGCCGCGTCGACCGTGGGAGCTCATGGCGATCAGGTCCGCCTCCACCTCCTGGCTGAAGCGCAGGATCTCCTCGGCGGCGTCGCCCCGGCGGACGTGGGCCTCGAACTCGCAGCGCGGGGCGGCGTGGCGCCGCGCCGCCTGCTCGAGCGCGGCCCGCGCCTCCTCGATCTGCTCCTCCGGCGCGTCGGCGGCGATCGTGCGGAGCAAGTAGACCCGCGCGCCCTCCTCGCTGCCCAGCAGCGTCTGGAGCGGGTCGAGCACCCCCTCCGCGAGCGCCGACCCGTCGCTGCCGACCACCACCTTGCGCGCTGCCTCGCTCATCACCGAACGCCTCCTCAGCCAGCACGGTCGCGCGAGGTCGGGGTCGACGCAAGGGCCGCTCGGGTCTCCCTCGGGCGGCGCTCTGCCGGGGGAATTCACCCGAGACAGGCGCGTAAGTTCCGTTATCCTCGCGGCCTGCGAGGTTTCGAGAACTCCGAGCCCTCTCCCGCCGTGACTCGTGGATGACCTCGGTCCGCCACCATCACTGGTTTGCCAGAGTTGGCGGACGAGCCCCACCCCGAGCCCCGCAATCGAGCACCCCCAGAGGAGCCACCATGCGCCGCGCCCCACGACTCGCGATCTCCCTCGCGCTGGCCTCGCTCGGGCTGACCCCGCTCTCCGCCTGGGCCGACGACACCGTGCTGCTCAAGGACGGCCGCGAGCTGAGCGGACGAGTGATCGACCGCGGCAACGACACGATCGAGCTCGAGCTCCGGCACGGCTCGCTCACGATCCTCCGCAAGGACATCGTTCGGATCGACCTCGACAAGAAGCAGGCCGCCGAGCGCGACTTCGACGTGGTCGTGCTGCGCGACGGCAACTACGTGCGCGGCGACGTGACCCTCAGCAAGGACGGCGGCGAGGTGATCGTGCGCCGGGGCCAGCAGGGCCTGGTCAAGCACCCCCGCGCCGCGGTGGCGGTGATCCACTGGCGCGACGGACGCGAGGAGGTGACCGACCCCACCCAGCCCGGCGCCGAGGCGCTGCAGCGCAAGATCGAGCGCCTGCTCGACGACATGCGCCAGAAGACCAGCGACGGCAAGCCCGACCTCGCCACCCGCGCCGAGGCCCGCCGCGAGCTGCTCGCGATCGGAGTCTTCGCGCGCAAGGTGCTCGAGCAGGTCAAGGGCCCGCGCGAGGCCCTCGCCAAGGAGGTCGTGGCCGACCTCAACCGCCTCGAGGAGATCCGCCGCGCGATCCCCAGCAAGATCGAGAAGAAGATCCCGCGCGTCGGCGAGCGCCTGATCTCGCCCGTCGTCGGCGAGCGCGAGGCCGCCCTCCGCACGGCGGTCATGGAGTTCCCCAAGGAGGTCGGCCCGCTCCTCCTCTTCGTGGTCAAGAACGACTCGGAGGCGCGCCTGCGCGCCTACGCGGTGGCCCAGCTCTCCGCGCTGCGCAGCTACGAGGAGCTGGCGCAGGTGCTCAAGATCCCCAACGGTCCGCTGCGCCTCGCCGCCGCCTTCGCCCTCGGCGACGCTGGGATCTACGTCGGCGTGCCGGTGCTCATCAACGCGCTCCGAATCGAGGACCTCGACATTCGCCAGGCCGCGGTCCGCAAGCTGCGCGAATACACCAAGCAGCACTTCGGCTTCCGGCCCAAGGCCCCCGCCGAGGACCGCGAGCCGGCGATCGAGCGCTGGAACAAATGGTGGGCCGAGGAGGGCAAGGAGCTGGCCCTGCAGTCGATCAAGGAGGCCGCCCCCAGGCTCAAGGGCGGCAAGGTGAGCGAGGCCGAGCAGCGCGCCGCCAGCAAGCTGTGGCGCGAGGCGAGCGCCATGGTCTCGAGCGCCAACGAGGCGATCGAGCCGAGCGGCGACACCCCGGCCGAGCGCGAGCGCTCCCTGGCCGAGGCCGCCAAGTCGCGCCGCCAGCTGCTGGAGCAGGCCATGGTCGCCCTCGACCGCGCGCTCGAGCTCGACCCCTCGCTCTCGAGCGCGCGCCTGACCCGGGCCGCCCTCTACTACGAAGAGTTCAAGCGCCCGGAGGCCGCCCGCAAGGAGCTGCGCCGGATCCTCGACCGCGCCGACCACGACGCCGAGGAGCCCGAGAACGCGCGCAAGTCGGCCTACTACCACCTGGGTCGGATCGCGATGCGCGAGAAGCAGTGGCGCGAGGCGGCGGTGTCCTTCGGGCAGGCCCTCGACTACGACCCCAAGGACTACGAGGCCCGCGAGGCCCAGGGCGACGCCTACTTCGAGCTGGCCCTCAGCATGAAGGTCTCGGCCGCGGACCCCACCGAGCGCAAGGCGCAGCTGGGCGCGCGGGGCGAGGCGCTCCAGTCGGCGCTGGCCGCCTACCGGGCCGGCCTCGAGCAGCTCGACGCGCAGGACGAGGCGCTGGTCGAGTTGGTCAAGGGCCTGCGCGGGCAGCGCAAGGGCGTGGAGGAGTCGCAGGTGATCCAGTCGGTGCGCCGCAACCGCCGCGCGATCGACCGCCGGCGGGCCTCGCTCCACTTCCGAATCGGACGGCTCCAGGCCGCGCGCAAGCACGACGACCTCGCCCTGCAGAGCTACCGCGAGGCGGCGCGCTTCGACCCCCAGAACCAACGCTACGCGCAGGCGGTCAAGTTCTGGGAGCGCCTGACCCAGAAGCAAGGCAAGTAGCGTGTCTCGCCTCCGCCTCGCCGCGCTGGCGCTGGGCGTGAGCCTCCTGCTGGGCTGCGTGAGCGAGGAGGCCGCGCTGCCCCAGGACAAGGAGCTGACCCTCGAGCCGTGGGTCGGCCACTGGGACCGCGCCCTCGAGCTGCACAAGGAGCCAGGTCTGCGCGCCCTGCGTCGCGGGCCCCACCTGGCGCTCTCGACCCTGCGCGTCTCCCCCGCCCGGCCCGAGGAGCTCGCGCCGGGCCCCGCGGCCTTGATCGTGGTCGAAGGCGGGGGCCTCTACGAGACGAGCGCGGGCGAGCACTTCAAGCTGGAGCCCGGCACCTGCGGCCTGGTCTCGGGGGGGCGCTTGATCGCTGGCAGCGAGCTGCGCGCGCTGGTGCTCACCCCTGAAGGCAAGGCCCGCGGCGCCCTGGCGCAGCCGACGATCCTCGGCGTCGACCAGCTCTTCCCCGACGAGGTCACCGCGCCGCCCGGCAAGATCGTCGAGGTCGCGCGCGCCCCAGGCCTGAGCCTGCACGTCGGCGCGATCCACAAGCTGGCCGGGCTGCGCCGCCACGCCCACCTCCGCCACGACGTGATGCTCTTCTTCCTCAGCGGCCTCGGGACCATGGGCGTCGGCAGCGAGGGCGGCGACACCACGAGCGGGAGCCGCGGAGACGAGCTGCTCAAGCGGGGCTTCACGAGCAGCCCGATCTCGGAGCGCGCCCTGGCCTTCCTCCCCGCCGAGGCGCCCCACAGCTTCGTCAACCAGGGCGAGACGACCCTCCTGCTGGCGGTGTTCGGGCCGGACTTCGACGGCAGCGACGGACACACGATCCCCGACGCCAGCCGCAAGGAGACGCCGCGCAGCGCGCGGACCGAGTAGCCCAGGGGCGCTCGGTGAGAGCCGGAGCCTCGCAGCACACGATCACCGAGTCTTAGCCGGGCCCAAAGATGGGGGTCTGGGGGGCACCGCCCCCCAGGAAGACCAGTCGAACTGGGTCGTGGTCTCGGTCTCGAGCAGGCGCCGGTCGAGCTGCTCGCGGCCTGTGTCGGCCTGGCGGAAGCGGAGCTGGCAGCGCCAGCTGTCGCTGCAGCGCACGGTGACCGGACGCCCTTGCTCGAGCTGCGCCTCGCCGCTCACCTGCCGGCGGTGGAGGGGCGCGACCTCGAAGGCCCGCCCCTGGTAGCGATAGGGCGACTCGGCGCCCTGCTCCTGGTGGCGAGCGCTCCAGCGCAGCTGGGCGAGCTGCCCCGTCTGCTCGAGGCGCCACTGGGCGGGCGCGGCCGGCGGGTGGCTGGGGAGCGAGAGCCCCCCCACGGGCCGCTGCTGCTGTGGGGCGGCGGGCCAGGGGACGGGGCGGGTCCAGCGGGTTTGCCCCGGCTGAGGCGGCTGGAGGTGGAGCACCGACTCGAGCAGGGCGCGCATGCCCGCCTCGTTGAAGGCCGGGACCCGGTAGAGCAGGCGCCGGGGGCCGAGGTCGGCCGGGCAGGCCGCGAACACGCGCTCCTGCAGCTCGTCGGCGCCTTCGCAGGCGACCAGGGTCCCGCGCGCGGGGTCGATCCGCAGCCGGAGCACGCCGCCGAGCGCACCCGCCAGCGGGCTCTCCCCGCTCGAAGCGGCGGAGTCGTAGTCCATGGGCGGGATCTGGGGCGCCCCCTCCCGGGGCGTCGACCTGGCGCTGACGCGATAGGTGTAGGCCAGGCGCTCTAGCTTCAGCTCGAGGGCCAGGTCGCTCCCGACCGCTGCGACTTCGCCCGCGAGCTCCAGGCGGAGCACGAGGCCGATGTCGTAGCCGCGGTAGCCGTTGCTCTGGCTGGTGAGGCTGGCCACGGTCCAGCGGACCGGGTCGCCGACCCGCAGGCCCCAGCTCGACTCGGGGAGCTGGGAGGCCGCCGGGCTCGGCGTCGGCGAGGCGGACTCGGAAGCCGAGGTCGCGGGCGGCGTGGGCAGACTCGCCGCCTGCTGCTTGCCGGCCAGGCGCGCGTGGATCGCGCGGAACACCAGCCCGCTCATGACCAAGCAGAGCACGGCCACGACGACGCTCAGCCAGGTGACGAGCTGGCTACGCGAGCTGGCCAGGCCCGCCGGCGCCTGGAGCTGGGCGCTCAGGAGCTCGACCGCCTCCTGCGCGCTCGGGCGCGCCTGGGGGTCCTTGTGGAGCAGGCTCAGGCAGAGCTGGTCGAGCGCGGGCGGGATCCCCGGCGCGTGGCGCGAGGGCGGCTGCGGCGCCTGCTGGATCACGGCCGTGAACACCTGGATCGCGGACGCGCCCACGAAGGGCGCCCGCCCGGTGAGCAGCTCGTAGAGCACGGCCCCGAGCCCGTAGACGTCGGCCTTGGGTCCCACCTCGTCCCGCACGCCGAGGGCCTGCTCGGGCGACATGTAGGCCGGGGTGCCCAGCATGGCGCCGGAGCGGGTGATCCGGCTCATGCCCTCCGCGCGGGCCAAGCCGAAGTCGACCAGCTTGGGGATCCCCGACTCCGTGAACACCACGTTGTCCGGCTTGAGGTCGCGGTGGAGCACCCCGTGCGCGTGCATGTGGGCCAGGGCGCGCGCGACGCCAGCCGCGACCTCGAGGGTCTCGCGCAGGGGCGGCGTCCCCTCGCGCAGGCGCCCGCGCAGGTTGCCGCCGACCGCGAGCTCCATGACCAGGTAGGGGGTCGCGGGCGACTCTCCCACCTCGTAGATCCGCACCACATTGGGGTGGGGCGGAACGGCGGCCTGCGCGGCGCCCTCGCGGCGCAGTCGCTCGGCGTCCTCCTCGTCAGCGCTGGGGCCGAGGGTCTTGATCGCGACCCGGGCGCCGGTCTGAGCGTGCTCGGCGCGGAACACCTGCCCCATGGCTCCCGCGTCGAGGCGCTCGCGCAAGACGTAGTCGCCGAGGCGCGCGCCGGGCCCGAGCTTGCCCCGCAGGAGCCCGGCGCGCTGCTGGTCGTCGAGGAGGAGCGAGTTGTCCACGCTGGAGGCGTTCGTGGAGCGGCGCAGGAGCTGCTGCTCCTGGCAGGCTTTCCAGAAGCGCTCTTGCTGCTCGCGCACCGCCTGCTCGCCGCGCGCGAGGTCCACCGCCTCGACGACCCCCTCGGCGAGGAGGAGCTCGCTGAGGGTCACACCTCGGGGTCGCAGCGCGCGGGCCTTCTGCAACATGCCGATCAGGACGGGCAGGTCGACTCGCTGGGCGTGGTGCAGCACCCGGGCGAGCTGGGTGTCGTTGCCTTCGGCTTGCACGGAAACACCGTAGCCTGAGCGTCTCCCTCACGCACCGGATAGGGTGCTTGGGACGGGAAGCCTCAGTGTCCAATTCCGCTCCAGATTCCGGCCCTGACACGGAGCTCGCGCGGCTCTTGCACCGCACGCGACGCCTCGAGCCGGTCGTGCTGCGCGAGCTGCTCACGGTGGCGCGCACCCGCCGCCCCGACGGCGTCACCCTGGCCGACTTGCTCGTTCAGCACGGCCTGATCGAGGCGACCGAGCTCGCGCCCCTCCTGCCGCGCGTTCAGCGGACCCTCAGCTCGCCGGAGCGCTTCTGGGCGAGCTTTGGCGAGGAGCACGAGACGATCGCGCTCGGCGCGGCGGGGGCCCAAGCCCGAGTGGGGCCCGAAGCCGTCAACGCCGCCGAGACCGAGATCGGCGCCTATCGAATCGTGAAGCCGCTCGGCCAGGGCGGCATGGGGCTGGTGTTCGAAGCCCTCGACCCCAACGGCCGGGCCGTGGCCCTCAAGTGCGCCAAGCCCGGCGAGCGCGGCGGCCACGCCGAGCGCCTCAGGCGCGAGGGCTTGGCGCAGGCCCGCGTTCCCCAGCACCCCAACGTGGTCCAGGTCCTCGAGCAAGGCGAGCACGAGGGGGCCCCCTATCTCGCCATGGAGCTGGTCACGGGCGGCACCCTCGGGGCTCGGCTGCGGGAGCGCAGGCGCCTGGAGGAGACGAAGGCCCGCCAGATCGGAGTCGAGCTGGCCCGCGGTCTGGGGCACATGCACGCCCACGGCGTGCTGCACCGCGACGTCAAGCCGGCCAACGTCCTCTTCAGCGCGGAGGGGGTCGCCAAGCTGGTCGACTTCGGGCTGGCCCGCTTCCCCGGCATGATCACGGTCACCGAGACCGGCGAGGTCCTGGGCACCCCCCTCTACATGGCCCCCGAGCAGGCCCTGGGCTACAAGAGCCAGATCGGCCCCGCCACCGACGTCTACGCGCTGGGGATCGTGCTCTACGAGCTGCTGACGGGGGAGACGCCCTTCCCGGCGCCGACCGGCGCCCACACCCTGACGCGCCTCGTGACCGAGTCACCTGCGCCCCCGTCTTCGCTCCGCCCTGGCCTCGACCCCGACCTCGAGACCTTGATCCTGGCCATGCTGGCCAAGACCCCCAACGACCGCCCCAGCCTCGAGCAGGTGAGCGAGGCCCTCGAGGGGGCCGACCTCGCGACCTCGGGGATCCAGCTCGCGCCGCAGCCGGCCCCAGCGGTGCCCAAGGCGGTGCGGATCCTGCTCGCGGTGGGCCTCGTGACCCTGCTCGCGAGCCTGGCCCTGCTGGTCTGGATCTCTTAGGGCGCCTGGCAGCCCTCGCGGGCTGGTCCAGTGCCTGATAAGGTCAACGCTCGCATAGGTCTAGGGACCGCTCACCGAGCGGTTTGGCACGGAACAGGCTCCATGTCCATCGTCCCCGGGTTCGAGGACTTCGGCACGTCCCAGGAGATCTTTGATCTCGTCTGGCGTGACGACCTGACCGGGCTGTTCAACCGACGCTTCTTCGCCCGCTACATGAAGCAGGTGGCGGACTGGAGCGAGGGGGGACCGCCGGTTTGCCTCGCGATGATGGACATGGACAACCTCAAGCGGATCAACGACCGCCTGGGGCACCTCTCGGGCGACACCTGCCTCAAGCAGATCGGCACGATCATGCTCGAGGTGGCCCCACAGGGCTGCTACCCGATCCGCTACGCGGGCGACGAGTTCTGCCTCGTGATGCCCTCCATGAGCCGCAGCGAGGCCCTCGAGCTCGCCGACGAGCTGCGGGGACGGGTCGCGAAGGACCCCTACGAGGGCGCCAACCTCCCTGACGGCCTGCGCCCGAGCCTCTCGATCGGCGTGGCCGCGTTCCCCGAGGACGCCCCCGCCGGCGGCGACGACCTGACCGAGACCGCCGACAAGGCGCTCTACCACTCCAAGCGCACCGGCAAGAACAAGGTCACCAACGCCGCGGACCTCCTCGCCGGCAGCGAGACGATCAGCGACCTCGAGGCCCTGAGCGGCTTCCCCAGCCAGACGCTCTTCGGACGCGAAGACGCCTTCGAGACGATCGACGAGGCCGTCGCGCTGGCCAAGGACGGCAAGACGGCCTTCCTCCTCGTCGAGGGCGAGGCCGGGACCGGAAAGACCCGCCTGCTCAGCGAGCTGGCCAAGTATGCCGACGAGCGCGAGCTGAGCGTGTGGCTCGAGCGCTGCAACCCGGTTCACCGCGAAGACCCCTACCGGACCCTGGTCGGCCTGCTCGAGTCCTATCTGCGCGCCGATCGCGCCCTCTTCCACAAGGCGCAGCAGGCGATCTCGCCCCCGCAGCGAATCGCGCTGCGAGAGATCGTGCCGGTGTTCCGCCCGCGCCGCCCCCCGCCGAGCTCGGGCCCGCGCCGCCGCGACGACCCCGGCGGATCGGGCGTGCGACGGCCCCTGCCCGACGACCCCAGCGCCTCCGGCGTGCGGCGGCCCCTGCCCGACGACCCCAGCGCCTCCGGCGTGCGCCGCCCGCCGCCCGACGACCCCAGC
>CALDQK010001297.1 GCA_937911525.1 uncultured bacterium | reverse complement strand
CGACGGTGCTCGACTCCGCCTCCAGCAGCCCCCGCCGATTGACCCGACGTGTCGGTCCCGGCGAGGGAGGGACCTACTACCTGGAGGTCTCCAGCTTCTCGCGTGCCACCTACACCCTGATCGCCTCTGTGATCCAGGACGATCACGGGGACCTCCCCGGTTCGGCGACAGCCCTAACGCTCGACCAAGAGGCACCGGGGCTCCTCGAGCCAGCGGGCGACGAGGACTACTTCGCCGCGACCCTGCAAGCGGGCACGAGCTATCGCTTCCTCCTCGTCTCTCAGTCCACGGTGTCGCTGACCCTCTTCGACGCAGACGGAACGACGCCGATCGCGACCGAGTTCGAGCTGATCGACTACACCTCCCCGACTGCGAAGACCGTGTTTCTGCGCGTCGGGGGGTCAGGCGGCTTCAGCCTGCTGTGGAGCCTCCCCCAGGGGGACGACCACGGCGACGATCCCGCGTCGGCGACGCCCATTTCGCTGGACCAGCCGGTGAGCGGACGAATCGATCCGAACCCCGAGGAGGACCAGGAAGACGACTGGTTTGCCGTCGACCTGGTGGCGGGAGAGCCCTACTTCTTTCGGATCAACGTGCCGGAGACCGACGGCTTCTTCGAGTTCTTCGTTGCCGGCCCGCTCGGCTTCCTCGAGACGGGGCTGTTCTCGGTCGAGCTCGGTGGGGACGGCTTCGTCTACACCCCTTTCGAGAGCGGCACCTTCTTCGCCGTCGTTCGTGCCTATGAGGCCGTGGGGACCAACTACACGGTCCAGGTCGATCGGCTCGTGGACCAGCACGGAGACACCCCAGCCACGGCTACCCCGCTGGCCTTGAACACGCTTGCCGAAGGGTTCATGCAGAGCGCCACGGATCTTGACGTGTTCTCGGTTCAGCTCGCCGCAGGCCAGACCTACACCTTTGGCGCCGCCTACCCCTTCTTCGACATGATGATCGAGGTCCTCGACAGCGGGGGTGCGGTCGTGGCCATGGACCTCCGCAGTCTCGACTACACCCCCAGCGCGAGCGGCACCTTCTACTTCCGGGTTAGCTACCCAGAGACAGGAGAAGAGCTCTACCAGGCCTACGTCGCCCTCGACGAGTACCCAGACGACTCGTCTTCTGCAGTCCCAATACCACTGGGCTCCACCCTGGCGGGCCAGGTCTTCCCCGACGAGGACCGGGATTGGCTGCGAATCGACCTAACGCCGGGTACGACCTATCGAATTCGCTTCACGACGAGCGACCCGAACATTGAGCTCGTGGTCGGAATCCCTGACCTCGTGTTCCCGGGCACGCCGGACTTCAACACCAGCCTGCCCGATCTACGGCTCGAGACACCCGAGTTGACCTTCTCGCCGACGCGGGCCGGCACCCACTTCCTGTTGATCCGCAACGAGGACTTCACTCTCAGCGCTGGCAACTACCAGGTGATCGTAGAGGTGCTCCCGTGAGGCGAGCTTTGACCCTGATCCTCTTGGGGACCGCCCTCAGCGGCTGTGGCCAGGAGCCGGCGACGCCCGACGCCCTCGCGCAGCCGACCCCTGAGGCTCATACCGCCCCGGTGGCCAGCGAAGCGCCTGGTGACACGCCGCCTCAGCCATTGGCCGTGGAGCCCATACCGCTGGTGGAGGCTCCGCGTCCGCAAGCGCAACCCCCCATTCGACAGACCCGCCAAACGGTTGACGCCACCGACGACGTGCGGCTCCAGGCAACGGTCTCGAGCAGTGAGGCCACGCCCCAGGTGCGCTACGCAGCGCTGCGCAGGCTGGAGGAGCTCGACTCACCACGGGCTGTGCCCGCCGCACTCACCCTCCTGCGCGAACCCGGCGGAGACGCCTTCCTGCGCAACAACGTGGTCGCCTTCCTCGCCCGGAGCACCGACCCGCGCGCGGAGCAGGCGATCGCCAACTTGGATCCGCGGCTAAGGCGTCTCGCCGAGACACTGCGCCAGCAGGCGCAGGGAGGTCGATAGTGAAGTACTGGACCCTCGCTGCCGGCCTCTGCGCCGCCGTGCTCACCGCCTCTACCGCTCACGCCGAGGATCAAGCGCAACGGCTCGTCGAGCTCCTCGACGTCGAGCGCGGTCGCGGAACCCACGACCTCGACTTCAGCGCCCCGACCACGAGCGGACGCTGGTTCCTGAGCCTCGAACGGAGCAGGCGAAGCGCTACCGCCCGCGTGACCCTCAACGGGCGCCCTGTCGCGCGGTCCCAGGGTCGAAGCAACCAGCAGCTCCTGATCGAGGTCCCGCTCCAGGCAAGCAACCGCCTCCGTCTGCGCGTCCGAGGTCGCGGAGAGGTCCACTTGCGCCTCGTCGGCGTGGCGCCCGAGAGCAAGCTCCCGAATGGAACGGGGCAGCGTGTCGCGCAGCTCGACCTGCTCGACGAGAGGCTCGAGATCGAGAGCCCCTGCTGGTGGCTGCCTCGACTGCGTCAGGCGCGCTACGAGGTCGCGACTCCTGGCACCGAGGGCATGTTCCTCCTCGACCTGGCGGGCTCCGGCCCGTTGCTCCTGGGCAAAGCCCGCTGGAACGGCGAGGAGCTGGCGTCCTTCGTCGGCGCCCGCCGCGAGCTGGCCGAGCTGGAGCCCCAGCCAGCCAACGAGCTTCGCGCGACGGTGCTGGGGTGGCGTGGCGCAGCGCTCCGCTCTCGCGTGCAGGGATACGTGGTCGACGACCAGGCGCCCAGCCTGGCCTTCAGCAGCCCTGCCCCCAATGCCGTGCTCGGGACCAACGACACGATCTCGCTTACCTACGCCGACTCCGGAGTCGGCCTGGCGCTCGAGACGCTAAGGATCGAACTCGACGGCGTTGACGTGACCGAGGTCTTCACTCGGGGGCCAAGCGGCGCGAGCGCCAACGCGAGCGAGCTCACCCTCTCCCCAGGGACCCACACCCTGAGCGCGCGGATCCGGGATCGCGCGTGCAACGAGGCCCAGACGAGCGTCAGCTTCCAGGTCCCAGGCGGTCAGGGGCCCGCGATCCGCCACCCCTCGGCGCTGAGGGCGGAGTGCCGACTGCCTCAGGGAGCCCGCGTTGCCTACACCGTGACCACGACCCCGGGCGCCACGTTGACCTGCGCCCCTGCCAGCGGGAGCGTGTTCCCCGTCGGCTCGACGACCGTGACTTGCACCGCAACGGACGCCACGGGCACCACCACCGAGACCTTCGTGATCCTCGTCGAGGACACCCAAGCCCCCGTCCTGGGGGACGTCGCCCTGGCGACCCAGCGCGCAGACCTCAGCACCAGCCCCTACGCTGATCTCGCGCTGATCGACGTCGACGGAGACGGAGACCTCGACCTCGTGGCCTGCGGCCCAGGTGGACTCGAGCTCCGCCGGGGCAACGGAGCGGGCGGACTGAGCGCCGCCACGACCATCTCGACGAGCGCTGCAGACCGGCTCGCCTGCGCGGACCTGAGCGGAGACGGGCGACCCGAGGTGGTCACGATCGACTCGACGGGCGCCGTAGCCCGGGTGTTCGTCAACGACGGCGCCGGCAGCTTCACCCTCGGCGCTTCGGTCCCAACGGGACCCGCCCCAAGCGGGCTCGCTCTCGCGGACCTCGACGCGGACGGGGCTCTGGACCTGGCCGTCGCCTGTCGCTCGGACGACAGCCTGCGCCTCTACAAGGGCAGCGGGGTGGTCTTTTCCGCCGCGGGCCAGCTCGCCACCGGGATCGAGCCCTCGGCCTTGGTCGCCGTCGACCTCGAGCACGACGGGGACCTCGACCTCCTCGTGACGGAACGAGGGAGCTCACGCCTGGCCGTTTATCGCGGCGACGGCCAACTCGGCTTCGCCGCTCCAGAGCGCTTCAGCACCGGAGCCAGCCCTGAGGACCTCGCCGTGGCCGACCTCGACGGCGACGGCTGGCTGGACGTGGTCGTCGCCGAGGGGATCGGAGACGCCTTGGCCCTGTTCCGCGGAGGAGCAAGCGGGCTGGTCAGCGCGACCCCTCTTGCCGCGGTGGGCAGCCCACGTCGCGTGATCGCCCGCGATCTCGACGGCGACGGGGACCCCGACCTGGCGGTCGCTCTGGCCACGACGCAGCAGGTCGCGCTCTACACCGGCCTGATCGACGCGACCTTCAGCGCCCCGCGCCTGGCTGAGGCGGTCTCGGCCGCTGCGCTGACGCTCGGAGACCTGAACGGCGACGGTCGCGCGGACCTGATCAGCGGCGGCGCCGCCGGCTCGTCCCTGCTGCGAGGCGATCCGGGGCTCGCCCTCCAGCGCTTCGAGGCCACTGGCCCGACGAGCGCGGTAGGCTTCTCGCTGCCGGCCGCGCGGGACGCATGCGGAACCCCGACCCTCACGAGCGACCCGGCCAGCGGCGCGGCGCTGCCCCTCGGCGCGACCACCGTCGAGTGCGTCGCGACCGACGCGGCCGGCAACCGAAGCCGCGTCCGCTTCCAGGTCGTCGTCGAGGACACCACGGCGCCCAGCCTCGAGGCGCCTGAGCCCGTCGAGGCCGAGCAGAGCCAGCCAGAAGGTGCCCTGGTGACCTACGAGGCGCCGACCGCCAGCGACCTGGTGGACCCCAACCCCAGCGTGGTGTGCGTGCCACCCAGCGGCTCGCTCTTCCCGCCGGGGGAGACTCAGGTCACTTGCACGGCCACGGACGCCGCCGGGAACGAGTCGCAGGTCAGCTTCGTGGTGCGGGTCAGCGACACGACCCCACCCACGCTCACCCAGCCGGCAGACCTCGCAGCCGAACAGACCTCTGCCGCGGGCGCCACGGTCGTCTACGCGACCCCGGTCGCGACCGACGCCGCCGACCCAGCGCCTTCTGTGGTCTGCGTCCCGGCTTCTGGCTCGCTCTTCCCTCCCGGCGCCACCACGGTCACCTGCACCGCCACGGACGCCGCCGGAAACAGCACCCAGGTCAGCTTCGTGGTGCTCGTGCAGGACACGACGGCGCCGGCCTTGAGCCAGCCCGCCAACCTCGTCGTCGAGCAGACCTCGCCAGCCGGCGCGACGCTCAACTACGCGCCGCCGACGGCGAGTGACGGAGTCGACCCGAACCCGGTCGTCACCTGCGTCCCCGCTCCGGGCACGCTCTTCCCCCCGGGTGCCACCACGGTCACCTGCACTGCCACGGACAGCGCGGGAAACAGCTCCCAGGTCCAGTTCACGGTCACGGTCCAGGACACGATCGCCCCCACCCTGGGCGCGGCTCCTGACCTCACGGTCGAGCAGAGCGCCCCCAACGGCACGACGGTGAGCTTCCCGCTCCCCACCGCCTCCGACGCCGCCGACCCTGCGCCCACGGTCGCGTGCGTCCCCCCGAGCGGCTCGCTCTTCCCCCCTGGGGCCACCACCGTCACCTGCACCGCCACCGACGCTGCGGGCAACGCCAGCGCGCCGACGACCTTCGTGGTCACCGTGCAGGACACGACCGCCCCCACGATCGCGCCCTCTGCGGACCTGCTCGTGACTCAGACCTCCCCCGCGGGCGCGATCGTGACCTACGCCCCTCCCGTGGTGCAGGACGCGGCCGACCCCACCCCCGTGGTGACCTGCACCCCCGCCTCGGGCTCTCTCTTCCCGCCTGGGGCCACCACGGTCACCTGCACTGCCACGGACGCAGCCGGGAACAGCGCGGCGGCCACCTTCGTCGTCACCGTTCGCGACCAGCTTCCTCCGACGATCGGCCCCGCGCCGGACCTGAGCGTCGAGCAGCAGAGTCCGACGGGCGCGATCGTGACCTTCTCGGAGCCCAGCGTCAGCGACGACACCGACCCCAACCCGAGCGTGGTCTGCGCCCCCGCCAGCGGCTCCCTCTTCCCGCCTGGCGAGACGACCGTGACCTGCACCGCGACAGACGCGGGCGGGAACCAGGCTCAGGTCAGCTTCGTGGTCCGCGTCCTGGACACGACCGCTCCCGCTCTCTCGCTCGGCCCCGGCGAGGGTGTGACCCTCGACCACGCCAGCGTGGCCCTCGTCGCGAGCTTCTCGGACGTCGCCGGGGTGACCAGCTTCTCGGCGAGCCTGGACGGGGTCGACGTCAGCGCAAGCTTCGCTCAGGACGCCGACCGCGCGACCTGGACCACCGCACCGCTGGCTGACGGACCCCACGTCTTCTCCGCCACGGTGGGCGACGCGTCGGGCAACGTGACCAGCCAGACGGTCACCTTCGTTGTCCGCGCCACCCCCGTCCTCCTCGAGCTCTCGATCGGCCCTGGAGACCCCGCCGATCTGCCGGTGCTGAGCGTCAACGACCTGACCCTCAGTGCGCGTGGCGCCGAGGGAACGATCGCGACCAGCTTCACGGGCTTCGTGTTGCTCACCTCTTCCGACGGTCGCGCCCCCTTCCACGGCACCGTGGTCGAGCTGACGCCGGCCGATCAGGGCACGATCACCGTGGAGGCCCTGGTCGTCCCCCGCAGCGTGGGCACCGTCGAGCTGCGGGCTCGGTCGATCATGCTCGGCAACGGCGCTGGTGGCCCAGCCACCACGATCAGCGGAGTGTTCAGCCTGGAGCCGCGCTCGATCGACGGCACCGGCAACAACCCCCTGCGACCAGATCAGGGGAGCGCGCACCAGCCCTTGGCCCGCCTCGGCAGCAGCGACTACGGCGACGGGGTCTCCGCCCCCGCCGGGCCCGGTCGCCCGGGTCCGCGCGAGATCAGCAACGCCGTGCACCGCCAGGCGCGCTCGATCCCGAACGAGCGCGGAGCCAGCGACCTGCTCTGGGTGTGGGGCCAGTTCGTCGATCACGACCTCGACCTAACGGGCGCGGCCTCACCCACCGAGTCCCTCCCGATCCCCGTCCCCACCGGGGACCCGGACTTCGACCCCATGGCGCTCGGCGGTCGCACGATCCCCTTCTCCCGCTCTGGCTACCTCGAAGGATCCAACCCTCGCCAGCAAGTGAACGAGATCACCGCTTGGCTCGACGGCTCCGCGATCTACGGCTCGGACGCGGCTCGCCAGCAGGCGCTGCGCACCAACGACGGCACGGGCCGGCTTCGGGTCGAGCGCAGCGTGTGGGGAGACCTCCTCCCGCGCAACGAGGATGGCCTGCCCAACGATCCCACCGCCCACGACCCGAGCTTCTTCCTGGCTGGCGACGTGCGGGCCAACGAGAACGGGTTGCTCACGGCCATGCACACCCTCTGGGTGCGTGAGCACAACCGGATCGCCGACCTGATCCGAGTCGCTGAGCCGGGGGCGCCTGGCGACGTGATCTACGAGCGCGCACGCAGGCGAGTCACGATCCAGCTCCAGGTGATCACCTACGAGGAGTGGCTGCCGGTCCTGCTCGGCGCAGGCGCCCTCTCGCCCTACCAGGGGTATGACTCGAGCGCCGAGGTCGCGATCTTCAATGAGTTCTCGACCGCGGCCTTCCGCATGGGCCACAGCCTGCTCTCGCCCAAGCTGCTGCGGCTCGACGAGGGCCTGGCTCCGATCCCCCAAGGCAACCTGGTCGACCTGCGCGACGCCTTCTTCTCCCCCGGCCGCGTCCGCGACGAAGGCGGAATCGAACCGCTCCTGCGCGGCGCCGCGCTCCAGGTGTGCCAGCGCCTGGACGCTCAGGTAGTCGAAGACGTGCGCAGCTTCCTGTTCGGTCCTCCGGGCTCGGGCGGACTCGATCTCCCCGCGCTGAACCTCCAGCGTGGGCGAGACCACGGCCTCCCCTCCTACAACGACCTCCGTCGCGCTCTCGGGCTCAGCGCGCGGACCAGCTTCGCCGAAGTCAGCTCGGACCCCGCCGTCCAGGCCAACCTGGCCAGCGTCTACTCGGACGTGGAACAGATCGACGCCTGGACCG
>CALDQK010001296.1 GCA_937911525.1 uncultured bacterium | reverse complement strand
TCCTGCGCGACCCGCCGCCGCGGATCCGCACCGTGCGCCCCGAGATTCCCGAGCCGCTCGAGGACCTGCTGGTCCGGCTGATGGCGAAGGACCCCCAGGAGCGCCCCCAGACCGCGAAGGAGGCCAAGGCGCTCCTGCGAGCGGCGGTGCCCGACGCCTTCAAGGAGGTCTCGGCCACCGCGGTCACCCAGATCCCAGGGCACCAGAAGCAGACCAGCTCGGCGGTCGCGGCCCACGACCCGCTCCTCGACCAGACCATCGCCGGCAAGTACGAGCTGCGCGAGCTCCTCGGAGAAGGCGGCTTCGGCAAGGTCTATCGCGCCTGGCACACCGCCCTGGACATGCCGGTCGCGGTCAAGGTGCTCTCCTTCGAGGGCGGCAACGTCAGCGACGCGGTCCTGGCGGAGGTCCACGAGCGCTTCAAGCGCGAGGCCCGCGCGATGCGCTCCTTCGTGCACAAGCACGCGGTCCAGGTACGCGACTTCGGCCGCGACGGCGAGCGCTTCTACCTCGAGCTCGATTACCTCGAAGGCCGGACCCTCGCCGACGTGATCGAGGAGGAGGGCCCCCTCGCAGAGGAGCGGGTGCTCAAGCTGGCGGGGCAAGTGCTCTCGGCCCTGGCCGAGGCCCACCAGGCCGGGATCGTCCACCGCGACATCAAGCCCGCCAACATCATGATCACCAGCGAGCACGGCGAGGAGTCGGCGCGCCTGCTCGACTTCGGAATCGTGAAGCTGATCGGGGCCATGGAGGACAAGACCACCCCCTCGCTCACCAGCGCCGGCGTGGCGATCGGCACGGTCCAGTACATGTCCCCCGAGCAAGCTGGCGGCGACCCCGTCGGCTTCGCGAGCGACGTCTACAGCCTGGCGACGGTCCTCTACTACTGCCTGACCAAGCAGCAGCCCATCGAGCAGAGCGAGGCGCGCACCCAGGCCAGCCTGCGGGCGCGGATCATGACCAAGGATCCCACCCCGATCGCGCAGCACGTCAAGGTCGCTCCCCAGACCGAGCGGGCCCTGATGCGCGCGCTCCACAAGGACGAGGAAGGCCGACCCGAGAACGCGAGCGCCTTCGCCGAGGAGCTCCTGGCCGGGACTCCCTACCTGCTCGCCGGCGGCACCACGACGACCCTCGGCTTGACCCCGCACCCGCCCGAGAAGGGCGGAATGCCGGCTGCGGTCCTGCTGCTCCTGGTCCTGCTCCTGGCAGGCGGCGGCGCGCTCCTCGTCCCAGAGGTCCGCGCCCGCTTGCTCGGCAGCGCGCGGCCGACCCCCGCTCCCAGCGCGACCAACGCTCCCACCCCAGCGCCTTCCCCCAGCGCGAGCGCGACCCCCCAACCCTCCGCGACGCCCAGCGCGACGCCGGCCCCGACGAGCGCGCCCACGCCAGCGCCGACGAGCGCCCCTACGCCAGCGCCGACCCAGGCCGAGGAGCCCAAGCTGGCGCTGCTCGAGCCCAGCGCTGGCGCCCAGGTCGAGCCGAGCCTGACCCTGAGGGGGCGCGCCACGGGCCCGACCGGACGCCGGGTCGAGGCTCGCCTGGGCGAGACCCTCCTCGCGCAGCGGACCCTGGGGGCCTCCTCGAGCTTCGAGCTCACGATCGAGCTCCCCGCCGGCAAGAAGGCCTCGCTGGAGCTGCGCCTGCTCTCCCCCCAAGGCGCTGAGCTGAAACGACTTGAGTTCTCCCTGAATGTCTCTGGGGGGGACGGCGTCCCCGCCTGGTGGTCGCAAGCGAAGGTGCGCCCCCCTCTGCCCCTCCCCCCGGGGCTGAGCTTCGGCGAGGCGGCGGGCACCTACCTGAGCGAGAAGGATCGGTCGGTCTTGGTCTACGTCCCTGGAGCCAAGCTGCGCGTCGGCGGCGCCGACGGCCAGGAGGAGTCCGTCGAGGGCTTCTTCATCGGCAAGTTCGAGGTGACGCGCGCCCAGCTCGCCAAGATCCTCGGCCGCCCCGAGCCGCCGGCCGCCCAGGCCGACCTCCCCGCGACCCACGTCTCCTGGGACGAGGCATCGCGCTACTGCCGCACCGTCGGGCTGCGCCTCCCCAGCGAGGCCGAGTGGGAGCTCGCCGCCCGCGGCACGGACGGGCGCACCTGGCCCTGGGGCGACGAGGCCCCCGACCAAAACCACCTCAACGCCGTCAGCGGCGGCCTCTCCCCCGTCGGCAGCCTGCCTCAGGGAGCCTCGCCCTACGGCTGCCTCGACATGGCCGGCAACGCCAGCGAGTGGGTGCAGGACTGGCTACGCAAGCGGGACCGCCACGTCGTCAAGGGCGGCTCCTTCAAGACCGCAAAAGTGGAGTTCTGCCAGCCGACGCGGCGCATGAGCTTCGAATCCAATCGCAACGATCGCGACGAGCTGGGCTTCCGGGTGGCCCGATCGGCGCGCTAGATAGCGACCCATCGTCTGGTTGCCGGGTGCTTTACCCGGTGCCATATTGCGCGTCCCCAACATTAGGGAAGAGAAGGGGAGGGAAGTAGTGAATCGATTCGGAAAACTGGCGCTGACTGCTGCGCTGGGGGTTGGCCTGTTGGCGGCTCCCGTCCTGGCTCAGGGCGAGCGTCAGCGTGACGAGATCACCGTCACCAAGCGGGCTCAGTCGGGCTCGGACGCAGACAAGACCATTGCGCGTGCGCAGGCCGTGACCCAGGTCATTGAGGACATCCTCAAGGACTGGTCTTTCTCGGCCATTCGTGGAGAGCAGCGCAAGAAGCTCATCCACAACATCTTCGACATTCTCCGCGGCGAGAAGTTCAAGGAGCGCCGCGGCAAGTGGCGCTACACGGCCAAGGTCTCCATGAGCGAGGCCCGCAACCGCGTGCTGGACGCCCTCGACGTGCAGAACACCTTCGGCGCGGACCAGTGCATCGTGGTGGTCCACCCCGACGTCTGCAAGGTCCCTGGCCTCGACGCCGACGAGCAGAAGGCGCTCTACACCCAGGTCCTGGCGGGCGTGAGCGACTACCTCAACAAGCACCGCTTCCGTGAGGCCCCGGCCGCTGGCCAGAAGGAGCAGATGCTCCGCGCCGCGCTCGAGCTGGGCGCCAACGCGACCACGCAGCAGATGCACGAGTTCGCGGCGGCCAACAACGCCCCGATCGTCGTGACCGTCCCGACCGGCAAGATCAAGATGGAGCCCGCCAAGGGCGCTCAGGCCCGCATCAACCAGGGCTTCCTCCGCTGCATGGGCATCCGCGGCAAGGTCTACGACAAGAACACCGACACCGTCCTCGGCCAGTTCGCGCTCTCCTCGAGCATGAACAAGACCAACGAGACCCAGGCGACCTTCGAGGAGATGCACATCTCGTGGGTTGGTAAGGGCGACAGCCGCAGCATGGTGGCCGAGCGCTACGCCAACCGGGTCGGCTACTGGATCGGCGCCAACGTCTGCCGGCGTCTCTTCGACCGCTTCTACGCCATGCAGCCCCAGCCCCAGCCCTCGGCCGGCAGCAGCGGCCCCCGCGACTGCCCCGGCTGCGGTGACAAGATCGTCGACAACGCGCTCAAGGAGTGCCCCGCTTGCGAGTCGCCCCTCCCGGCGGCCACCGGCGGCGGCGGCGCCGCCGCGCCCGCGGGCCGACGCGTCCCGACCGCGCGCGACTACTACCAGCTGCGCCTGAAGGACTGGGACGACACGGAGGTCCAGGAGATCGTCGAGGCGGTCCAGGAGGCCTTGGGTGACGACGGCGCGAACTTCCAGGACAAGGGCGTCGTCAAGATCTTCTACATCTACCGCTTCTCCTACGTGGGCAAGGAGATGATCACGACCTTGATTCGTGAGGCCCTCGAGGACAGCGACTTCAAGGACTCCGCGAAGATCACCAAGACCGGCAACAACATCAACATCATCAAGAACCGCTAGCGGCTCTTCGTTGCCTCTCGCGAGGCGCGGCACCTTAGCCGCGCCTCGCTATCGAACTACTGACTCATTCACCAACTGACTCACGACAGCACTGGCCAACTTGGGACTCGGGGAGAAGACGATGCGGGAGATCATTCGGAACAAGTGGACGCGGACCCTCTTGGCGCTGGTCGCGAGCCTCTGGCTGGCGGGCTGTTGCTCCGACCCCGAGCCCGAGCCGCAGCCGGAACCCGAGCCCGTCGCTCAGAAGGAGGTCGATCCGATCTACGACAAGGACCCCGACATGCGCGGCGCGAGCGCCGACGAGCAGGTCGCCGTCCGTCACGACAAGGATCCCCGCAAGCGAATCATCTTCTTCAACAACTTCGGCCGCAAGCACACCGACCTCGTGGTGGACCAGCTCAAGTCGGACCCCGACTTCAGCGAGTTCCTGCCCGGCGGCGGCAAGCCCAACCGCCTCGCGATCGAGTGCAAGTACGCGGGCGACAACCTGCGCGTCTCGGTCAGCAAGGCCGTCGACGCGGTCGGAATCCGCCACCACTTCAAGGAGGCGGTCCTCGCCAAGCACCTGGAGGTGTGGCGAACCAAGGAATAGACTGCGGCGCTAACGAGAGAACGAGCCGCTCTAGAGAACGCTTCCGAGGGGGGAAGACATGAAGAAGCTGATTGGAATCGCCGGCCTGATCGCCGCGCTCAGCGTTGGCTGCGCCAGCAACGAGCCCCAGGAGGGCCCGCCTGACTACACCGGCGAGCCGATCCCGCTCGTCCAGGAGCCGCAGTTCGAGGTGCCCGACAACCTCGACCACTACCCGGACTTCTACCGGCGCGGCAAGTGCATTCTGCGCGCCGCCAAGGGCCGGATGCGCGACGAGGAGTTCGACAACTTCGTCGACGGGTTCAGCGAGGAGTTCTTCGGGGTGTGCTTCACGAGCATCGACCCCGACGTGCTCAACAAGGCGCGTGAGGATGCCAACCTCTACTCGGAGCTGCCCCCCGGGGCCGCCCTGGCGGAGATGGCCAACAAGGCCAAGTGCGACTTCACCGTGTTCATCACGCTGGACATGCGCGACCGGGCGCTCGAGGCGAGCGACCAGGTCAACCGCCGCGACGTGAGCGGCAAGGTGCGCGCGAACGCCACGGTCAACCTGGTCGGCAGCGCCACCAAGCAGACCAAGGAGATCGCGACCACGCTCAAGCTCGACCAGATCTTCTCGACGACCCAGAAGCAGGAGCTCAAGGGTCGCCTGGCGAAGATGATGGGCCGCGCGCTGGCTCGCAAGCTCCTCGGCGAGAAGGTCGCCCAGAGCAAGGGCGTCTCGGCTGAGAACGTGTTCAGCCTGACCTTCAAGAACTTCGACAACGAGGAGAAGCGCGAGCTGCGCGACATCCTCAAGGACATTGGGGTCCGCTCGCGCGACATGCGCGAGGTGAGCGCCGGCGGCAAGGCCGACCAGTTCACCTACCGGATCAACTCGACCATGAACATGGGCGAGTTCCGCGACGCGCTGGAAGAGGCGCTCGAGGACAACGACATTCAGTACAAGGTTCGCATGCCCGAGGCGAGCCTGATGATCATCACCAACGCGAACCGCTAGCAGCAGCTAGGCGAGTTCAACCACGCGAGCAGCCGGGGAGAGAGACCTCCGGCTGTCTCGCGTTTAGCACCTGAGGGGGGAGCAGAGTGAGACGAGTCTTGATCGCGGCGGCGTGCGTGGGGGCCTTGGCCCTCGGCGGCTGCGCAGCTGCAAAGAACATGGACGCCGCTAAGGCGACGCGGCCCAAGAACCCGCACGCCGCGCTGGAGTATCTGGCGCGGATCCTCAAGGAGGACCCGGCCAATCAGGAGGCGATCAACCTCGCCAACGAGATCGGCAAGGAGATCGCCGCGGACGCGGACGCCAAGGTCCGCCACTTCGAGGAGGGCAAGAAGTACGCCCAGGCCGTGGCGGTCTGCGATCGCGTGCTCGCGACCCGCTCCTTCCTCAAGAAGGTGCCGGGCAACATCGACATCTTCGTGAACGAAGAGGAGCGCCCGCGCCTCGCCAAGCTCGCGGCGCAGCAGTTCTACGACCGCGCGGACGGCCTCGCGAAGGAGACGCCGGTCACGGTCCCGACGGCCAAGAAGGCCGCGATCGCCTTCCGGCGCTCGCTGGGCTTCGTGCCTGGGTTCAGGGACGCCCAGCAGCGCTACGAGTCGATGCGCGATGCGGCCATGACCCGCGTGGCCTTCGGCCGCTTCAAGTGCGCGCGCGGGACCGACTTCCTCGTGCCTCGCTTCCAGAGCGAGCTCAAGGAGATCATCACGGGCCTCAACCCCGAGTTCCTCGAGATCAGCGGTAACCGCAACCCCCAGACCAACGCTGTGCTGACCGGCACGATCGAGGCCAGCTTCAACGACACCGGCTGGCGCGGGAGCAAGAAGAAGAACAAGGTCACCAAGCAGCGCCAGATCGGCACCGAGCAGGTCCAGACCGGGACCGACGCCCAGGGCAACCCGATCATTGAGGAGCAGCCGGTCTACGAGGAATACACCCTCGTCGCGACCTGGACCGAGTTCGAGCGCCGGACCGCGGCCACCCTCACCCTGCGCTACGAGATCCGCGACCTGCAGGGCAACCAAATGGATGCGGGCAGCGGCAGCCTCAAGATGAGCGACCAGAAGCAGTACGCCGGTCAGTTCGGCGGCACGACCGGCGAAGAGGACTACGAGGACGCGATCCCCTTCTACGTCAAGCAGATGCCCAAGCAGCGCGTCGAGCCGGCTAGCTTCGAGCAGCTCTGCAACGCCATGAGCGGCAAGTGGAAGGCCAAGGGCAAGCCGGTCTACAAGTTCGGCCACAAGATCTACACCCGGTTCTCGGGCCAGCGCGGCAACTAGGAGGCGAGCATGAAGACGATGAAGAAGATCCTCGCGATCCTGTTCTTGAGCGTGGCCGTCGGCGGCTGCGTGGACCTGACCGTGGGTCGCCCGATCCCCGGCGATCAGATCAAGCTCGTGCGCGAGGGGCTGACGACCAGCACCGAGGTGCGCGAGCTGTTCGGCGGCCCGCTGCACCAGACCAAGACCGAGACCGGTGAGATCTGGGTCTACCGCTACGTGACCGAGACCAAGTGCCAGGAGCTGGTGATCAGCTTCGGCGAGGACGAGACCGTCGCGGTGTTCACCCGCGAAGGGATCTAGGGCTCACGGCCCGCTAGACGTCCGCTGAAGAGGCGCCGCGACTCGCGGCGCCTCTTCGCGTTGGTTCAGTCGCGACGATCGAGCCAGGCCCTGGTGTCCTGAAAGGTCTGGTCTTCGGGCGCGACCAGGTAGGTGAAGCCCCCCCAATCGGCTGGGTGCCCTTCGCTCACGACGAGCACTTGGTCCGCCTGATAGCCAGTGAGTGTGAAGTGCAGCGGGTGGGGCAGCTCGAGCTCTCGTGCCATGAGCTCGGCTCGTCGGGGATCGAAGGGCGTCAGCGGACCAGCGACTCGACGGAGTCGCTGGCCAAGGAAGTCAGGGGAGTGGGTCCAATTCCACTGCGCCGCATTCAAGGCGCACAAGGTCGAGAAGGAGCTCTCCGGCATTCCCCAGCACGCCGCTTCGACGACCCCGTAGAGCAGTCCCATCCAGATCGTCTCGGAGGCGGTCGTGATCACCTCCCCTGAGTCGCCCAGGAACACCGGGGGATCAGCTTCAGGGCTATTGGTTTCGATCCTGTAGGCCCAGCTTCCCTGCCGATCCGAGAACACCGGCAAGCGCCCGTCACGCACGACCACGAAGTCCGGCGCGAGCACCGCGGACTCGGCCACGTCGCTGCCGGCGCGGCCGTGGGTCAGCACCAGCCACTCGCGGATCGCCTCGGGGAAGGGCCCGCAGCGCGCCTCGAGCTGCTCCAGGTTCGCCCAGGCCGCGTCGAGGTCGGG
>CALDQK010001295.1 GCA_937911525.1 uncultured bacterium | reverse complement strand
AGGTCGATCCGCAGCGGGTCCCGGGAAGCGAGCTGACCTTCGAGGTCGACTTCGACATTCCGCAGGCGCAGGGCGCGGACTGGAGCGACCCGGACACCAAGCTCCGCTCCAGCGAGCTGCTGCGGCTCAAGCGGCGCTTCAAGGACTCGGCGGGCACCAAGGCGGGCCTGGTCCTCGCCGACGAGCAGGTCGAGGGGCACCTCGTGCGGAACCGCGAGGTCGCAGGCTTCGCGCGGGAGGCCCTCGCTCGCCAGGTGCTTCAGGGCGAGAGCGTGGGCCAGCCGGCGCAGTGGCAGGGGCTGGCCGGGTTGGGCTGGCACTTCACGGACGGGACCTACAAGCCCGAGGGCGGGCCCGTTACCAGCTATTGGCCCGAGGACACGGCGCTCTTGCTGCCGGAGGAGCGGCGGCTGTCGCAGGTCCTCGGCTGGGCCGAGGGCAAGGTCTTCGTGCCGGCGGGGGAGGTGTTTGCGGACGCGAGCCAGGCCCTGGCCGGGATCCGTGTGCTTCGCGGCTACTACGCCTACGCCAAGCTGCGTAGCGACCCGATCGGGATCCGCGTCTACGCGGGCTGGTACGGCTTGCCTGTCGTGATCGACCCGGGCGCGCTGCTGCGCGTCAACGTCCGCCCCGCTGCTGTCCCCGCACCCGTCGCCCCCTAGGAGGTTTTATGTCGCACTTTGAAGCCGTTGCCGAGCAGGTCCGCAGCCTGCGCGAGGACGAGACCCAGCAGGCCCAGCGCGCCTACGTGGCGCTGCTGGAGGCCCTGCACGACGCCGAAGGCACGCCGCCGCCTCCCGACAAGGTGCTCGCGGTGTTGCGCGGAGCGGGCAAGACCTTCGCCGCCTTCGAGGCGGACTACGCCCGCTACCGCGAGCTGCGCGGGCTTCAGGCCCGGATCGGGCGGGAGCCCGAGATCCAGGCCGAGCTGACGGCGGCGGTTGCGGCCTGGGACGAGGCCACCGCCGAGAAGCGGCGGGTCGTGGCGGAGCTGGACGAACGGATCCAGCGGAGTGCTGCTGAAGAGGAGCGGCTGGAGGCTGAGCTGGAGCAGGTGCGCCGGTTGCGCGAGCGCTGCGCCACCCTTCAGGGGCTCCAGGCGCTGGGCACGCTCAGCGCAGAGCGTGCGGCGGTCCTGCGGGAGCAACCCGAGGCGCTGGGCGAGCTGGCCTGGGCCTTCTTCGGAGCGGCGCAGTGAGCCGCTCACGAAGCGGCCCCGCTGAGCGGCGCTCAGCGGGGCCTGACCGGCCGGTTGGTAGTGGTAGTGGGAAAGTGGAGGGCCGGCTACCGCGCACTCTAAGGGCTGAGCCTGGACCCAGGACCCCTTCCACAGAGTCCCCTTGCTCTGGAAGCGGAGAGGACGCTACCGTCCGCGGCTTGAACGAAATCGGCCCCGCCAGGTGTTGGCACCACCCGGAGGGGCCTAACCACCCGGAACCCCGAGGAGGTCCCGCATGGCTGCCGCGCACCCTACCTGATCGCTGCCTGGCGCTCCCAGCGCCTTGGCTCCGGCGCCACGCGGCGCTCCACGAGCCCTGACCGACCCCGTTCTTCGCGCCCTCGGCCCCTGAGCCGACGCGACTGAGCGACTCCGTGCCCGCCTGCCTGGCAGGCGACACGCCCCACTCCACGACGTAGCTGCCAGCGCTGGGCCCTGAGGCCTGGCGCTGCACGGGGGCGGACTGCCCGCCTCCGTCCTCCAACCCGCCCTGCAAGGCGAGCGCGAGCCCTCGCGCCCTGCCCGGGAGACGCTGTGTGCCTGCCAAGAAACCGACCCCCGCCCCTTCCTCTTCCCCGCCCCCGCAACCCTCGCCGGACCCCGCACCCGAGCAGGGACTCCGGCTGGTCGAAGACGGCTTGCTCTACGCGCTGGCCGAAGTCCCGAGCAAGAGCGGAGGCCGCGTCGCGATCTCCGTCTCGCTGGCCGAAGGCGAGGACGGCTCGCCGCTCCGCGACCTCGTGAACCTCTACGCCTTCCGCAGGCGGCGCGCCTTCGCGCAGCTGGTGGCCGAGGCCTTCGCGCGTGAGGCGAGCGCCGTGCTCGGCGCCCTGAACCTCCTGCTCGACCACGTGGAACGGGCTCAGACGCGTACGCAGCCGACGGGGCAGGCGGCCCTGACCAAGGGGCGGCGCCGCGCTGCGGAGCGGCTCCTCGAGCGGGCCGACCTGCTCGACCGCGCGGCCAAGGCCCTCGAAGGGCTGGGCGTGGTGGGCGAGGGGCGAGCCAAGCGCCTGCTTTTCCTGGTGGCGGTCAGTCGGCTGCTGCCCAAGCCGCTCTCCGCGATCTTGATTGCGCCCCTCTCCTCAGGGAAGTCGGAGCTGCTGGAGCGAGTCAGCGAGCTGGTCCCGCCCGAGTCCTTGGAGTTCCTGAGTCGGCTCACGCCCCACGCTCTCTACTACGCAGGGGCGGACCACCTGCGCCACAAGCTGGTCGTGGTCGAGGAACAGAAGGGCGCCTCGGAGGCGGACTACCCGATCCGCACGCTGCAGTCGCGCGGCGTGCTGCGCATGACCACGACCCTCAAGGGGAAGGCCCACAGCTTCGAGACCTTCGGCCCCATTGCGCTGCTCTCGAGCACGACTCGCAGCGACCTGAACGCCGAGAACCTCTCTCGCTGCCTGGAGCTGCCCCTCGACGACAGCCTCGCGCAGACGGAGCGCGTGCTCGAAGCGCAGCGCCAAGCCTGGGCCGGCAAGCGACGCCGCCCCGTGAACGTCGAGCTGTGGCGGGACGCGCAGCGCCTGCTGGAGCCGCTGGAGGTGGTGATCCCCTTCGCGCCGCAGCTGACCTACCCGGCCCGCACGTCGCGCGACCGGCGCGAGCACGCCAAGCTCGGCAGCCTGATCCAGGCCCACGCGCTGCTGCACCAGCGGCAGCGCGAGCGCGATCCCCACGGGCGGCTGGTGGCGACGGTCGAAGACTACGAGGCGGTCCACGCGCTGCTCGCCTCGCTCCTTGACGACCAGCTGGACGAGCTGTCCGCGCGGGCCTCGCGGCTCTACCGTTGGCTTGCTGAAGAGGCGGAGCTGCCCTCGGTCACCCGCCGCGACGTGAAGGAGGCGCTGGGTTGGTCGCTCTCGACGGCGCGCCGCGCCCTGGACGAGCTGGTGCGCCACGAGCTGCTCAAGGCGCAGAGCGGCAGCAAGCCGATCCACTACGAGCTGCTAACGCGCTCCCTCCTGCACGGCGGGGTCGGCCTGACCGCCCCCGACGAGCTGGAGGGCTGAGCGTGGATCTGCCAGCCGGACGGACCGTCGTCTCGGCACTTGCGGCGGATCTGCCACGATCTGCCAGCAATCTGCCACGCCCCGCTCGCGACCTATCTCGCGGGACGTCCGCGACTTGGCGCGCTCCCTCTCGTGGATCTGCCACGGGTCCCCGATCCCTCTCCCCTTTCGCTGTCTCGCCGGCTGAGCCGGCCAAGGAGTCCCTGTGCCCCGCACGCCCCGCCTGACCTGGAAGCGCGCCCTGGAGGCCTTCGACCGCCACCTCCGCGCCAAGAACCTCGCCCCGCTCTCCCGCAAGAAGTACTTCGACGTGCTGGGCCGCTTTCAGCGCTACCTCGAGACCCTCGACGCCCCGCCTCGACCGGACCAAGTGACCGTCGACCAACTGCGCACCTACCAGGCAGGCCTCCTGGCGGGCACGACCTCGGCCTCCGGGCGCCCGCTCACGGCGCGGAGCACGGCGGCGACGACCACCGTGTTGGTCCTGCTCTTCCGGTTCCTCACGTCGGAGGGGCTCCTCAAGCAGGACCCGACGTTGCGGCTCGAACAGCCCAACGCGGGACACGGTGCACCGGGGGACGTGCTCACGGTCAAGCAGGTGCAGCGGCTGCTCGGTGCGGCGGACCTGACGTGCCCTATGGGGCTGCGCGACCGGGCGGCTCTGGAGCTGCTTTATGGGACGGGCGTGCGGCGAGCTGAGCTGCTCGACGTGGACCTGGGCGACGTCGACCACAAGCAGCGCGAGCTGATCGTGCGCCAGGGGAAGGGGCGCAAGCCGCGCCTGCTGCCCCTGACTCAGTCCACCTACACGCGGGTCATGGACTACCTGGAGCGCGGCCGGCCCGCCTTCCTCAAGCCGGGGAAGGTCCACACCTCGCTGTTCGTGGCGCAGCACGGTGGCCCGATGGGAACCCGCGCGCTCCAGAAGACGCTCGACCGCCTCGCCAAGCAGGCCAAGCTCCGACAGCGACTGACCGCCCACACCCTGCGGAGGAGCTTCGCCACCCACCTTCTGCAGGCCGGGACCCCTTTGCCCGTGATCCAGAAGCTGCTGGGGCACGCCTCGCTGAGCACGACGTCGGCCTACCTCTGCTTGGACGCCAGCCAACTGCGCCGCGAGGTCGTGCTCAAGCACCCCCGCGAACGCTTCGACGTGTAGCTGTGCGACGCGACCACAAGCGCGCACTCAAAGCGGCTCGCGCCGACCTGGAGCGGCTCCAGCGCGCTCCGAGCTACGTGGCGGCGGTGCTCGACACCGCGGAGCGCTTCTTCGCTCACCACCTGGACCGGCCACTCAGGGGGCTGGAGCGCAGGGACGTCGTGAGCTACCTCGCGGCACGGGTCGAGGCCGGGTGCGGCGCGTCCATGCCGGCCCGTGAGCTGTCCATGCTGCGGACCTTCTTCAAGGCGCTCCTGCGGCAGGACCTGGCTCGCCTCGACCCGACGATAGGCCTCTCGGCCAAGCGCCCCGGGTCCAAGCCGCCGGTCTACCTGAGCGAGGACGTGGTCGAGGCGCTGTTGGCTGCGGCCCTGAAGGAGGAGCCTGGCCGCCGTCCTCGAGGTGAGCCCTTCTTGCTGCGGGACCGCGTCTGTCTGGAGCTGATCTACGGGGTCGGGCTGCGCGACGCCGAGGTGCGGGCGGCCCGCACGGTCGACTTGGACCTCGAGGACGGCTCGATCTTGGTACGCGCCGTGAAGCGCGGTCGCTGGCGGCGAGCCCCCCTGCCGCCCCGATCCATTGGGGCGCTGGAGCGTTACCTCCAGGACGCTCGGCCCCTCTTGCTTGGGCAGCGGGCGGACCCCGGCTTCCTGCTGCTGAGCCGCTGGGGGAAGGGGCTCTCTCAGTCGGCGACCTATCGCCTTGTGCAGCGGGTCGCTCGGATCGTGGGCACCCAGGCGCACCCTCACGCCTTCCGGCGCGCGGTGGCCTCGCACCTGGTGCAGGCTGGCGTCGCGGTGCCCGCCGTGCAGGCGCTTCTGGGTCACCAAGACCTGGCGACCACGGCTCGCTATATCCACGTCAGCCGAGACGACCTACACCAGGCGGTGAGCACCCTAGAGGCGGCGCAGCCGAACGGCGAATGTCCTCCTAGCGTCAGAACAGGCCTCTAGCTTGAACCCTTTCCCAATGAACCCAGGGAGGACCTCGTAAGGCACGCTCTTGCGCCAACACGCTTGCCGATGGTTAGGATCCGACCATGAACAAGCTCCGGTGGATAGAGATCCACGAATTCAGGAATGTGGTGCCTGAAACCTCACTGCGCTTCAGCGAGGGATTCAACGTCCTATTGGGTCGAAACGGAACAGGAAAGACCAATCTCCTCCACCTGATCTCAATGGCGCTGCGCCTGGACTTCGAGGCAGTCGCCGACGAGGCCTTCGAAGTGGAGTTTGAGATAGCCGGCCCCGAGAACAGCAAACTCGTCGCGCGTGTTCGAAACCGACGAGTTGAATCGGAGGCGCAACAGGAGCTTTTCTCCCCCCAAAACTCACCGCCAAACAGTCCACCTGCGTCCTACGACTTCTGTTTCGAACTACGAGTGGGGCTTAGCGACGGTCGTGAACTGGAGATTCGCTCGTCGACTCAGGAAGGAGTCAAAGTCCTAGTCGCTGGTGACGAGCCGAAGGGGCTGCCTGGCTTTCGCATGGTGTTGAACCCCACCGCTCTCATGAGCTTTTTCTTCGAGCTGCTGCGCCAGAAGGTAGACCTCGGTGGGACTGTCCCATTAGTGATCATGGGCCTGTTCCATGCCCCCTATCGCTTTGACGAAGGCCTGAACGCGTTCCACGCCATGCACGGAGTCGGCGACAGTGTGCTGAGCTCTCCCCACAGAGCTTGGCTCGAGATCAATCGCCCCAAAGCGAAGGCGACCTCTAGCGAGGTGACCCCCGGGCTTGGGGTCAGATCCTCGTATTTGCCCTCCAACCTCTATATGACAATCGTCTCAGCCCCGCCCCGACCAGCTGGGAAGGCGTTACTGCGGAAGGCGGCAACGTCCCTTGGCTTCAAGAGTGTCGAGTGGCAGAAACGACTGCAACAACGGGAGTCCCTATCTCACGGCGGAGTGCGGGAAACCTATGCCGAGTTCGAGTTCGGGTGCGCCCTCCACGACGGAGGATTCGTCCTAGACGACCAGCTGAGCTTCGGCGAAAAGCGACTCTTGGCGTTCCTCTACTACCTGGAGACCGCGAAGGGCTGCGCCATCGTCGACGAACTCGCGAACGGCCTCCATTACGACTGGATCCAGTCCGCCCTCGATTGGCTCGAGGACCGACAGGCATTCCTCACTTCGCAGAACTCGCTGCTCCTAGACTTCCTGCCCATCACCTCGGCAGAAGGGGCGACAGAGATGTTCATCCGCTGCGAACACGTAGAGGACCGGAAGTGGTGCTGGAAGAACTTCACCGATAACGAGGGAAGCGAATTCTATCGCGACTTGTCCGTGGGAGTGGAGCATGTCAGTCAAATCCTTCGGACTCGGGGTCTTTGGTAGTGACCTACGACTTCGAGGCGCACGTCCTCACTGAGGACTCCGCTTCTGAAGCGCAGGAGGTCGTGGAGACTCTCCTGAAGAAAATGTTCCTCTTCATGGACGGTAGATTTCAGTCACACCGAGTCGATTTTCGGCCCCTCGGGGAAGCGCGTCTGAAGATTGCGACTTTGCCTAGCCTTTGGAACAGCAGTGAGGCCGCCCACGAGGCGGTTCTCCGCGACCTTGGTCAGTACATTGCAACCCAGTTGCTGCGGTCGGAGCCTGTGACATTTGTGTTCTTCCACTTCGACGGAGACTCCAAGTGGTCTGAGCGCCTGGCTAGCGGGATCAACGCTCCCCGCTTCGAAAGTCGTGTGAGGACAAGAATCCGCAACTTCGTTCGTGGAATCCTAAGTAAGCGAGGCGAGGAAGATCGCCTCGAGCAAGTCATGAAGCGCTTGCGCCCGCTTGTGCCCTACTACTGTGTCGAATCCTGGACCTACCAGAACCTTGACCGGGCCAGAGCGCTGTGCGAACAGCACTGTGGCGAACATGCAGATCTTCTGGACAAGTGGGGGCATGACAGAGCGTCAGTCGACGAAGTCGAACAGCCATGGGCTGCCCTGTGCCTAGGTAAACTGCACAACCTCGATCTTGCGGGAGCGGGTTTCCCTGCGGGAGAGGCATATGGTGCCGGTGCTTCCTATTGGGCGGCGGTAGAGTCCTTGCAAGAGTGCGACCAGTTGCTGGAGCGAATCAGAGCGACCTGGGACCGCGACTACTCAGCAGGCTAGGCTCAGTTCTGCCAGCTGAGCCCGCGACAGGCTATAGCGCCGTGGCCATACCGCTCGGCTTGAGGCCGTGACGCCACCAACTAAGGCTGAGCGCCGGGTAATAGATGTGGCCCAGCTTTCGTGAGGCTGCAGAGGCGCCGTCTCTCCCAATGGCCGCAAATCGGAGATTGCCCACCAGCTGGGCGCCCTCGGGGGAATAGAAAATCGCATCTATGACGTATGCGTCCGAAGAACTGCGTTCTGGTCGAGGACCGGCTGAGCGGATAGGAGA
>CALDQK010001294.1 GCA_937911525.1 uncultured bacterium | reverse complement strand
CCTGCGCAGCGCGCTGGGGATCGAGGCCGAGCCGGTCCGCCTGGACAGCATGACCAAGTATCTGCTGCTGGCCCGCGGCGAGGCCGACCTCTACCTGCGCTTCACCCGCGAGGGCTACAAGCAGAAGATCTGGGACCACGCCGCGGGGAGCCTGCTGGTCGAGGAGGCCGGCGGCCGCGTCAGCGACCTGGCCGGCGGCGCGCTCGACTTCGGGCTAGGCGCCTTGCTCGACGCGCCCGGCGGGCTGATCGCGAGCCACGGGGGCTGGCACGATCAGGTCCTCGCCGCGCTGGCGGAGTAAGCGCTCCGGCGCGAGCGTCTCGCTACCTCAGGACCCCGAGTCCTTGGGGGCCTCGCTCGTCTCGGCCGGGGCGCTGGCGCCCTCGGCCGGGGCGCTCGCTGGGGCCCCGGCGGCCTCCCCGCGGACCTCGGTCGCGTCGAGCACGCGCGACTCGAGCGGCTCCTGGGACTCGTCCTCGATCAGGCCGAGGCGCTTGGCGCGCCGGCGCCACTCGCGGCGGGCCAGCTCCTGCATGTCCTGCACGGCGTCGACCTCGTCCACGATCTCGAGCCCGAGCAGGGTCTCGACGAGGTCCTCGAGGGTCACGAGCCCCGCCGTCCCGCCGAAGCGGTCGACGACGAGCGCGATCTGGCTCTGCTCGCGCAGGAGCGCGTCGAACACCTTGAGCAGGGTCGCGTCCTCCTTGACGAGCTGAATGTCGCGGCGAAACTCGCCCAGCGGGGCGCTCAGCTCGCCGCGGCTCGCGCCCAGCAGGACCTCGCTGACCAGCACGTAGCCAGTGATCTTGTCGACGGCGCCCTTGTAGATGGGAATGCGCGAGAAGCGGATCTTCTCGCGCGCGAGCAGCTCGCTGACCGGCGTCTGCTCGTCGAGGGTGAAGAGCACCGTGCGCGGCGTCATGATGTCGCTCGCGGTCAGGGAGGTGAAGCGGAACAGGCCCACCAGGATCCGCGACTCGTTCTCCTCGAACACGCCCTGCTCGGCGCCGAGGTGCGCCATGGCGCTGATCTCCTCGCGGCTGAGGCGCGCTGGGCCGTGCGCTCCCTTGCTCGTGAAGAGCTTGGTGATCTTCAGCTCGATCCAAATGATCGGATAGAAGACCTTGTCGAGGAAGTAGAGGCAGGTCGCGACCAGGGGCGCCAGCTTGCGCCAGTAGGCGGCCCCCACCGACTTGGGGATGATCTCGCTCACGATCAGGATCAAGACGGTCAGGATCGCCGAGAAGATCGCCAGCGAGCCGGAGCCGAAGGCGACCTCGGCCTGCGCGCCAGCGCCCGCGGCGCCGATCGTGTGCGCGATCGTGTTGAGCGTCAGGATCGTGGCCAGGGGCACGTCGAGGTGCTCCTTGAGCTCCTTGATCCGCGAGGCCGAGGCCTTGCCCTCCTGCGACTGGCGCGCGACGTAGGCCGGCGTGATCGAGAGCAGGACGGCCTCGGCGATCGAGCACAGGCTCGAGACGCCCAGCGCGAGGAGCACGAAGAACACCAGCAGCACGAAGGCGGTGTGGCGCTCGGCGTCGGTCGGCGCGTCGGCGGCGAAGAGGAGCAAGAAGGCCAGCGGATCCACGGATCCTCCGGAAAGAGGTGGGCTCGACCCGCGCGGGGAGGCGCGAGGAGCGGCAGCTTATAGCAAGGGGAGGCCCGTCGGGCCGAGGGTCGCTACACGCCCTTCTTGAGGCGCAGGCCGAGGTTGTCCGAGAGCCGGTCGACGGCCTTGATCTTCTCGACCACGACGTCGACGTTGTACTCGACCCGGCGGAAGGTGATCGTCTCGTCGTCGACGATCACGTAGCAAGAGCGAGTGTCGTTGTCGCGGGGCTGACCGACCGAGCCCACGTTGACGATCAGCTTGTTCTTGTCGCGCGTGTAGACGAAGTTGTGCTCGATCTCGGCCGGGGTCACGTAGTCGAGCTCTTCGTTGATGATGCACGGGGTGTGGCTGTGCCCCACGAAGAGCACCTTGTCGAAGCTCTCGAAGATCTCGTCGAACTTGTCGTAGGCGCCGTTGTAGATGTCCTCGCGCAGGATGTACTCGATCGTGGGCTGCCGCGGCGAGCCGTGCACGAAGTAGAGCCCGTTGGTCTGGAAGCTGAGGGGCATCCGCTTGAGGTAGGCCCAGCGCTCCTTCTCGAAGCCGTCCTGGACCTGGACCTCCTCGCGGGTCCAGTCGATCGCCTCGCGGGCCCAGGCGTTGAAGTTCTTGGCGCCCTTGAGGACCGCCTCGTCGTGGTTGCCCATCAGGCTGACGCGCACGGTCTTCATGGTCATGGCCATGACCTCGCGCGGCTGCGGGCCGTAGCCGACCACGTCGCCCAGGCAGATGATGTCCTCGACGCCCTGCGACTTGATGTCGGCGAACACGTTGGTCAGCGCCTCGACGTTGCTGTGCAGGTCGCTGATGATCGCGTAGCGCTTGGAGACCTTCTTGCTCATGGGTCCCTCCCCGTGTCCCTTGACCTTAATCCGGAGAGGAAGGGGGAGCAACGCGCGAGACGGGTTAGGCTGTGGGTTGGAGAGTGCACATGGCCAAGAAGCGTCGCGCAGACAGCTACAAGGACCAAGCGCGCCAGACTGCCGGCGGTCAGAACGATCGCGACCGCGAGCAGATGTTCTTCGGCGCCTCGCCCACCGAGCGCAAGGACTTGCGCGAGACCAAGGACAAGAAGGGGATTCGGCTCGACGACCTCGACCTCCACGCGGCAGACGAGCGCGAGCAACCCAAGATCGGCCAGAACGTGCGCCTGATCGACATGGCCATGGACACGGAGGCCTTCGCGCCCGACAAGCGGCTCCAGCGCCAGGCCAAGGTCAACGAGCGCCTGCGCCCCGAGGAGCGCGGCAAGCGCCCCACCGGCCAGCGTCCGGCGGCGCGCCCCGGCCAGCGCCCCCAGCCCGGCCGCCCCGGCCAGCGCCCGGCGCCGCGCCCCGGCCAGCGCCCCCAGGCCGCCCGCCCCGCTCAGCGCCCCCAGCCCGGTCAGCGCCCCCAGCCAGGTCGCCCGGCCCAGCGCCCGGCTCCCCGGCCGGCCCAGCGCCCTCAGCCGGGTCGCCCCGGCCAGCGCCCCGCCCGCCCCGGCCAGCGCCCAGGCCCCGGCCGTCCGGGACCTCGCGGCCCCCGCCGGCCTCGCCCCCGCTAGGGCTAACCCTTCAGCCGGCGCGTTCGGCCAGGGTGACCTCGGTGCGCTGGACGTAGTCCACGCGCCCGCCGCGCGCGTTCCGTTCGAAGCTGGCGCGCAGCTGCGCCAGGGACTCGACCCGCAGCGGACCCTCGGCCGGGAAGTAGCTGGCCGAGCTGAGCCGCCCCTCCACCTCCTCCCAGGTCAGGGGGTCGGTGTTGTCGAAGGTCAACTGGCGCGCGTCGCGGAAGTAGCGGCTCTCGGCCGGTGAGGCGCTGCGGAGGTCCGAGACGCGCTTGTGCCCCTCGGCCAGGGTCTGGCGCTTGCCCGCCGCCACGACGGCGGCGTAGTCCTGCATGAAGGGGGTCGTGGGCTGGCGCACGTTCCAGAGCAGGGCCAAGCGCCCGCCAGGCCGGAGCAGCCGGTGCGCCTCGGCGAGGGCCTCCTCGAAGTCGAACCAGTGGAAGGCCTGCGCGGCGCTGACCAGGTCGCAGCTCGCGGCGGGGAGCCCGCTGGCCTCGGCGCGTCCGTCCACGTAGCGGGGTCCGCCGCCCGTAGCCTCGGCCGCAGCGCGCATCGCGGCGTTGGGCTCGACGCCGGTGACCGCGGCGCCCGCGCGGGCGAAGGCGCGGCTCGAGATCCCGGTCCCGCAGCCGAGGTCGACCACCTCGGCTGGCGAGGGCAGGCCCTCGAGCGCGGCCCGGAGGGCGGCGTCCGGGTAGTCGGGGCGGAAGCGCGCGTAGGCCTCGCTGCGGTCGCCGAAGTAGTCCGTGACGTCCATGCCCACCTTCTACCTGGGAACTCTCGCCGCCGCGTCGGGGTGAGGGTGGCGGAGGCAGCACCATGCGACGCACCCGCCGAGAGCAGCTCGAGCAGCCCAAGCCCGACCTGACCCCCATGATCGACATCGTGTTCAACCTGATCGTGTTCTTCCTGGTGGTCTCGGAGCTGAGCAACCTCCAGGTCGAGCCGATCAGCCTCGCCAAGGCGGACCAGGCCCAGCCCCCGCCCGAGCGCGGCGCCGGGATCACGCTCAACGTGCTGGAGGACGGCGCGGTCTCCCTACGCGGCGCGAGCTACATGAGGTCCGACCCCAGGCTCGGCGCGGCCCTCGAGCTCGAGGCCCTCGGGCATCCGCGCGAGCCGAGCCAGGCCGGCGAGCCGCCCCCCTCGACCTTGCGGGTCAACCTGCGCGTGGACCGCGAGGCGCGCTTCGGCGCGGTGCAGGAGGTCCTCGAGCGCTGCATCGACCAGGGCCTCTACAAGACGACCTTCGCCGCCGACCCGAGCCGCTGACGCTGGCGGAGGGCCAGGCCGTCGAGGTCGGCAGCGGCGAAGCCTGGAAGCCGGACACGATCCGGCGTCGTCTCGACCACGCCGTCCAGCTCCAGGGCGGGAGCTGGACCTCACTCGCCAAGCTGCGGGTCGCGGCTCGCTAGCGACCCGAATCCCCGACGAGTCCGGGCCGGCGAGGATCGGGCAGGGTCGGGCTAGCTGCGCTGGCTGCGGCGGAGGCGCCGCCAGTGGATCCGCTCGGTGCTGCTCGCGATCCGCTGGGCTCCGCGCGCGATCAGGTAGGGGTCGAGCTCGAACTCGACCTCGCGCACGCCGAGCTGCTCGAGCTCCTCGGCCAGGGTGCGCTGCCCGATCCGCGACACCTCCTCGGTGTCGCCGAGGACCACGAGGTGGCGGAGCAGCTCGCGGCGCTCGTCGCGTGAGCGCCCCTTGAGCAGGATCCGCAGCGAGACCGCCAGCTCGCGAGCCTCGCGGCCGGCGATCTGGCGCACGTGGTCGTGGTTCTGCAGGCGCGCCCCCGAGCACAGCCCGACCGACGAGCGCTCGGAGTCGACGACCAGCAGGGCCTGAAGGCTCGTTCGCTCGAGCCCCTGGGCCGCCGCGCGCAAGGAGCTGACCACCAGCACCGCGTCCCAGCCTGCGTCGCGACCGGCGCGGACGAGCGCCTGGCGCTCCTCCTTGGTGGTCCCGCTGGGCACCGCTACGCAGGCGTAGACCGTCGAGGGGGTGGGGAGGCGCAGCCCGTAGGTCGTCAGCTCGACCCAGTCGGCGGGGGCGCTGAGGCGCTCGGCGGTGATCGAGGTCTGGCCGCCGTTGCTCGCCTGGACTGCCACGGCCCGGCTGCTGGCGTGCACCCCCAGGAAGATCCGCTCGGCCTCACTCACACCGAACATTGGCCCAGAGGAAGCACGATCGACAAGGGTTGCGCCTTGTAACGCCCCCTAACCCCTGCGCGCCCCAATAGGCTCTAGCGCGCGGCGCGGTGGGCGTAGGCCTCGGCGACGAGGTCGCTGAGGCTCTCCTCGTCGAGCGCGCTGAGCTCGACGCGCAGCGCGGCCAGCTTCTTGCCCCACCACTGCTCTTCACAGCCGGCCCACTCGGCCGCGAAGACGCGGATCTGCTCCTCGTCGAGCATGAAGTTGGCGTGCTCGGGATCTGGCACGGTCAGGAAGATCTTCCCCCCGACCCGAAACGAGGGCCGCCCGTGGTGCGGCTCCTCGCTGGCTTCGGGGTGGCCGAGGGCCAGGCGGCGCAGGGTGTCGAGATCGCTCATGAGTTTCCTTACGATCGGCGCGTCCTGAAGACGCAACGCACTGCCCATCATGGCCCAAGAGCCTTAGCATGTGCCCTCTCGCGCGCTCCCCAGGAGACGACCCCATGCTGCCTTCCCCGCGTGCCTTCCTCCTAGGCGCCCTGATCTGCCTGCCCGCCCTGGCCTCCGCCAAGGAGAGCTGGAAGGACCTCCGCGAGCAATACGACGCCGCGCGCAAGCGCGTGGCCGAGTCGCTCGACGAGGAGCTGCCCAAGGACGAGGAGAAGCTCAAGGCCTACCTCGAAGAGGTCAAGAAGGCCAAGGACGGGCTGAAGGCGCTGCCCGCCAAGATGCTCGAGAGCGACGGCAAGAAGACCGTCGACTACCTGATCGAGCAGTCGCTCCTGAGCGAGGTCCCGGGCGTCGCGACGGGCGCGCTGCTGAACCTGCGCCGGGTCAAGGACCGCAAGGCCGTGCGCCAGCTGGTCAAGGAGACCGACAAGGCCAAGGACCCGCGGATCGCCAACCTGCTCACGGAGGTCCTCGCCGACGTCAAGGACAGCTCGGCCGGCTCGGCCCTGCTCAAGGCGATCAAGGATCGCGACGTCGGCCGCCGGGCCGCCGCGGCCCGCGCGATCGGCAAGCGCGGCGACAAGGACCTGGCCAAGTCCCTCAAGCGCTTGCTGCGTGACGACTCGCTCGTCGTCCGCTACGCCGCGGCGGACGCGATCGAGAAGCTGAGCGGCCAGCGCCCCGACGGCTTCCCCAAGGCCCAGGCCGGGGACTTCGGCCTGCCCGATCGCTTCAACTACGACCGCGTCGTGTTCCTGGTCGACGTGACCAGCGAGGCGCTCGAGGCCAGCTTCGAAGACCCCCTCATCAAGGAGGAGGAAGAGGAGAAGCAGGGCGAAGAGAAGGAGGGCGAGAAGAAGCAGGAGGGGAAGAAGAAGCAGGAGGGGAAGAAGAAGCAGGAAGGGAAGAAGGACGCCAAGCAGAAGGAGACGAAGCCTGTCAGCCCTCACCAGCTCGTGAGCGCGGCCGTGAGCGACGCCGTGGGGCGCCTCGCGGACGACAGCCGCTTCCACCTCGCGCTGTTCAGCGGCTCGAGCCAGGCCTACCAGAAGGGCTACGGCAAGGGCGGCAAGCGCGAGGTCGAGGCCGTCCGCTCCTTCCTGAAGGGCGCGCGGACCCGCAGCCGGGACCGCCGCCTCGACAGCGCGCTGGCGGAGGTCCTCGACCTCGAGCCGCGCCCCGACGTGATCTACGTGTTCCTGGTCGGCGCGCCGAGCTACCGCGCCCGAGTGGCCATTGACCGCACCCTGACCGAGGCGCAGCGCAAGCTCTGGGGCCGGGGGATCCAGGTGAACGTGGTGCGCTTCGTGGCGCCGCCGGCGCAGGCCGCCCGGACCGAGGGCGCCCGCGCGCTCCAGCAGGCGAACGAGGACGCCTACGGCAAGTTCACCAACGACCTGGCGAGCATGTCGGGCGGCAGCGAGGTACGGATCGACCTGACCCGTCACCAGGAGAAGAGCAAGGACGAGGGCAAGGAGGACGAGGTGGCGCTGGCCGTCGACCTCACCAAGCCGATCGGCCGCCAGGATCGCAAGAAGGTCGAGAACTACTTCGAGGGCCTGCTCACTCAGACCGCCGAGCGCGAGCCGACCAGCGACGAGCTGAAGCTCGTCGAAGAGCTCGCCGCTTGCCCCGACCCCAAGCTGGCGGCGCCGATCGCGCTCGACCTGCTGCTCAAGGGTGGCCCCGCGATCTCGGCCACGGCGGCGCGCGGCCTGGCCGCGAACAAGGAGCCTCGCGTGCACGCGGAGGCGGTCAAGCGCTTCGTGCGCGAGCGCAAGCCGGCTGGCCGGATCAAGCTGATCAAGGCCATTGGCCCGGCGAAGAACCCGACCGTGACGGGCGCGCTGATCAAGGCTCTCGGCATGCTCGAAGGCGACCAGGCTCGAGTGGCGTGGCGCATGCTCTCCGCCCGTCCCGCCGACGAGCTCAAGCCCGAGAAGGGCAAGCTGACGCGGCTGGCCAAGGGCCTGGAGGGATTGGCGCGAGCCTACGCGAACGAGGCCCTCGCCAAGGCCGCGGGGCGCCCCATGCCCCCGCACGCCGGGCTCGAGGTCGCCGAGGGCCACTTCCTCCCCGAGCGCTTCCGCAGCAAGGGCGTCGCGATCATCGTCGACAGCAACCAGAAGATGGGCGAGGCCTTCGCCCACGTCCCCAAGGCCAAGCCCAAGGACGAGGGCAAGAAGAAGAAGAAGAAGCCGCGCCGCGGTCGCAAGCAGGAGGAAGACAAGGGCGAGGAGAAGAAGCCCGAGACGGAGCCCGTCTCGCTCTTCAAGGCCGTCCAGAGCGAGGTGGTCCGCGCGATCGAGGCCGTCGGCAAGGCCGAGGGTCGCGCCAACGTGTTCACCACGGGCGGGCGCTCCTGGAAGAGCTCGGCCGAGCAGCTCAAGCCTGGCGCCGGCGCGGAGATCGGCCAGTGGCTCGAGAACCAGCGCCTCGGCAATCAGCGAGACATCTGGAAGCCGCTCCAGCGCGCGCTCAGCGACCGCGCCGTGGAGCAGATCTTCCTGATCGTGTCGGGTCGCCCGATCCGCACCGCGGGCGCTCGCGACGTCAAGGATCTGCTCGAGCGGGTGCGCGGGCTGAACGAGGACCGCGACGTCTCGATCGACGTGATCTACGTGCTCCCGCCCGAGGCCAAGGAGGCCATGGCGCAGGCCCGTCGCCAGGACGAGCTCAACTCGCTCGACGCGCTCTACTCGCCTCTGACCAGCAACAACCGAGGCAAGGTCGTGATTCGGACCACGCTCGCCACCCTCGCCAAGAAGCCGAAGGCTCCCTAGCCCCGCGCGCGTGGCCGATCCGCTGACCGTCGAAGACCGGTTCTTCCTCCGGATCGCGCTCAAGAATCGGCTGCTGAACCAGGCGCAGGCAGAGACCGCGGCCCGGGCAGCAGCCGACCAGAGGGCCCCGATCGCGCGGGTCGTGCAGACCCTTGGTCTGCTCGACACGCGCCAGATCGAGCGCGTCCGCGAGGCCATGGCCGCCAGCCAGGTGATGCGCCTCGACGCGCTCTTCGGCGAGATCCTCCTCGAGCAGCGGCTCGCGACGCGCGCCCAGCTCCAGGAGGCCTTCGCTGAGCAACGTCGCCAGCGCTATCGGGCCCGGGTCGGGCACATCCTCGTCCGCCAGCGGGTGATCGCTCCAGACGTCCAGCGCCGCGTGATCTCGGAGGTGATCCGCCGCCTGCGCAGCCAGGAGCAGGAGCAAGCGCAAGAGCAGGAGCAGGAGCAAGCGCAAGAGCAGGAGCAGGCCCCGCCGCCTCCGTCCCGCAGCTCGGACGACCTCTTCGGCTCCTCGGTCGAGGAGTCCCGACCCCTCTTCGACGAGAGCGTGAGCGAGCCGATCCCGCTCCGCGACGACAGCGTGAGCGAAGCGCTCCCCCGGCCTGAGGAGAGCGTCAGCGGGCCGATCTTCGGCTCGACCCTGGAGAACCGCTCTCCGCTCTACGCGCCGAGCCAGGAGCGGATGGCGATCCCGCTCGACGAGACGCGCGAGGCCGTCTCCTTCAGCCCCTTCGGCGGCGACTCGTCCGTGTTCAAGGACGTGGCCCAGAGCTACGAGCCGGTCGAGAAGGACGACCTGACCCAGAGCGCGATCGCCGTCGACCTCGACGGCGAGGGCTTCGACCTGCAAGCGGATCGGGCCTTGCTCGAGAGCGACCTCAAGGACTCGATCGACCGCTGGGCCGCGGGCGACATGAGTCAGGACCAGTCCGGCTTCGTGCTGGAGCGCGAGGACCTCGAGACCGAGGGCTTCGTGGCCGAGGAATACGTCCGCCGGCGGCGGACGCGCGCCCGCCTCCTCGCGGCGGCCCTCGGGGCTACGGCCCTCGCGGTGGTCGGCGTCGCGGGCGTGCTCGGCTCGCGCGTCTATGGCAATCAGAGCCAACTCGACGCGGTCCAACGCGCGGTGGCCGACGCGCTCGAGGAGCCGGACCCCGCCCAGCGCAAGGCGCGCCTGGAGTCGGCGGCGGGCATGCTGAGCCAGGTCGGGACGCTCGGGGTGCGCAAGCGCTCGCGAGCTGAGCTCCGGGAAGCGATCGAGTGGGCGCTCCTCGAGGCCAAGGCGCAGGGGCGCATCGCGGGCGGCGACCCGAGCGGCGCGCGCCAGCTCCTGCTCGACTCCCGCGAGGAGGCGGGCGAGGCGCACCAGGCCGAGCTCGAGGAGTTGCTGCAGCGCTGCGAGCGGGAGATGCGCCTCGCCAAGGCCGAGCAGGCCCAGTCGAAGGAGGATTGGGGCCAAGCGGTTCACTTCTACCGCGAGGCGGCCAAGTTCGGCGACCCCGGCGCGGTCGCCAGCCGCGCGCTGGAGGCGATCCGCGCGCGCTTGCAGGAGCGCCTACAGCAGGCCTTGGCGCGCGCGCGCCGGACCTTGAGCAAGGGCGACGAGGCCGCCTACGCGGCGCTGGCGAAGCTGCTCCAGGAGCACTTCACGGGCCCGCCCGATGTCGAGCAGGTGGTCGCGGACCTGGCCTTCCGCCGCGCGAGTCAGCGGGGCCTCCAGCTCGCTCGCTCCAATCGCCTGCGAGCGGCGGAGACGGCCTTGAGCGAAGCGCTCCGCCTCAGGCCGCGCGACCCCGAGCTGACGCGTGAGCTCGAGGCGGTGCGGCGCAAGCTGCGGGTTCGTCAGCTCGAGGTGGAGGGGCGCAAGGCGGAGGCGCTCGAGGCA
>CALDQK010001293.1 GCA_937911525.1 uncultured bacterium | reverse complement strand
GGCCTCCCGCCGCAGCCACCGCCTCGCCGCCCGGCTTGAGCCCCAGGTGGAAGGTGTTGCCGAGCATGATCCCGGCGCCGGTGTCTGCGACCTGATCGATCGTACAAGCGCGCACGGTGGCCCGCGTCCCCACGACCATGAACGTGGGGGTCGGGACCACCGCGTGCGGAAGCTCCAGCCGCCCCGCGCGAGCTCCCCCGCAGGTGGCCTGCAGGGTGAATCGCAGCGGGGCGGAGGACACTCTTACTCCCCGTTGTTGTCGGGGGTGGCGAGCTGCTCGAGGAGCTTCTCGATCCGGTCCAGGCGCTTGTCGAGGCCGCTCGACTGGCTGGCCTGGAGCTGGTCGACCTTGTTGCGCAGGCCCACGAGCTCGGCCTTGAGGTCGGTCAGGTAGCGCTGGTTGGCGGTCGAGCGCTGATCGCTGCCCTTGGCGACGCGATCCATGGCGGCCGCGGTGGCCTCGAGCCGGTCGATCCGGTTGTCGAGGTTGTCGACGGCGCCCTTCATCTGGCCGTGGCGGTTGCCGAGGCTGGCCTTGAGGTCGGCCAGGTCGCGGCTGAGGTTCCGGGTGGCGTCGGCCAGGTCCTTCTGCGCGTTGCCGATCGCGGCCTCGTGCTTGGCGGCCGTGTCGGAGAGCTCGCGAGCCTGGGTGTCGACCCGACCCTGGAGCTTGGCCAGCGCCGCCTTGGCGTCGCTGAGCTCCTTGGCCAGCTTGACGATCTCGTCCTTGCGGAAGCCGACCACCTTGTCCAGGCGCTCGTCCTCCGAGCCGAGGGCCGCGATCCGGTTCTCGATCCCCTCGAGGCGAGCGGCTAGCTCACCGGTCGCCTGGCCGGCCTGGCCGGTCTTGGCCTCGGTCCCGCTGGTGGTGGCCTCGACCTTGCCGTCCTCGCTGGCGGTCGGGACGACGACAGCGCCGCCCTTCTGGCCGAGCTCGGGGGCGGCGTCCTGGGCCTTGCCGTCGGCGAGCTGCGGCGCGATGACCAGCGCCACGATCGTCATCAGCTTGATCAGGATGTTGAGCGAGGGGCCCGAGGTGTCCTTGAAGGGGTCACCGACGGTGTCGCCCACGACGGCCGCCTTGTGCGGGTCGCTGCCCTTTCCGAGCACGTTGCCCTCGTCGTCCTTGAGGCCGCCGGCCTCGATGAACTTCTTGGCGTTGTCCCAGGCGCCGCCCGAGTTGGCCATGAAGATCGCGAAGAGCACGCCGGTCACCAGCGCGCCGGCCAGCAGGCCGCCCAGGGCCTTGGGGCCGAGGATCAGGCCGACGCCGAGGGGCACCAGCACGGCCAGGACGCCGGGGAGGACCATCTGCTTGAGCGAGGCGTCGGTCGAGATGCTGACGCAGGCCTCGTAGTCGGGGTCGACGGTGCCCTCCATGATCCTGGGGTCCGCTTTGAACTGGCGGCGGACCTCGTCGATCATGTCGTAGGCGGCGGCGCCCACGGCCTTCATCGTCAGGGCCGAGAAGAGCAGGGTGCACATGCCGCCCAGGAAGAGGCCGATCGTGACCTCGGGCTGGGTGATATCGATCGCGCGGCCCACGCCGGTCTGACCCTCGAAGGCCGACTGCTGGTAGGCGACGAAGAGCGCCAGCGCGGTCAGCGCGGCCGAGCCAATGGCGAAGCCCTTGCCGATCGCGGCGGTGGTGTTGCCGACCGCGTCCAGGGCGTCGGTGCGCTCGCGGATCTCGGGGGGCAGGTGCGCCATCTCGGCGATACCGCCGGCGTTGTCAGCGACCGGGCCGTAGGCGTCGACGCCGAGCGAGATCCCCAGGGTCGAGAGCATGCCGACCGCCGAGATCGCGATGCCGTAGAGACCGCAGGCCTGATAGGCGAAGAAGATGCCTACGCAGATCAGCAGGACGGGGAGGACCGTCGACTCCATGCCGACGGCGAGGCCCGAGATGATGTTGGTCGCGCTGCCGGTCTTGGAGTTCTCCGCGATCCCCTGCGCGGGGGGCTTCTTCTCCGAGGTGTAGTACTCGGTCACCATGCCGATCAGAATGCCCAGCACCAGGCCGGACAGGATCGCGACCATGATTCCGTTGTTGGTGAAGAAGGCGGGCAGGACGCTGCTCTCGACCAGGACCTTGACGTCGAAGGTCTTGACCGCGAAGAAGGCGCCGATCGCGAAGATCAGGCTAGCCAGGTAGAGGCCGCGGTGGAGCGCCTCGCTGAGGTGCTCCTCCGAGTCGGTGCTGACGGCGAAGGTGCCCGCGATCGAGGCGGCGATGCCAATGCCCGCCAGGAAGAGGGGCAGCACGACTGCGCGCAGGGTCATGTCGACGATCGGCAGCGCGGCCCCGGACATGGTCGCGAACTTGGGGTCCAGCTCGGTGGCGGCGGCGCCCATGCCGGCGGCGATGGTCATCGCGGCCAGGATCGAGCCGACGTAGCTCTCGAAGAGGTCGGCGCCCATGCCGGCCACGTCGCCGACGTTGTCGCCCACGTTGTCGGCGATCACGGCCGGGTTACGCGGGTCGTCCTCGGGGATTCCGGCCTCGACCTTGCCGACGAGGTCGGCGCCGACGTCCGCGGCCTTGGTGAAGATTCCGCCGCCGACGCGCGCGAAGAGCGCGATCGAGCTGGCGCCGAGCGAGAAGCCGAAGATCGCCTGGAGGGCCTCCTTGGGTCCCATCTTGGCCCCGAAGGTCCCGTTGGTGAAGCCGTAGTAGAGGCAGCCCACGCCGGCGATGCCGAGGCCGACCACGGTCAGGCCCATCACGGCGCCGGAGTTGAAGCTGACCTTCAGCGCGTCGGCCAGCGAGCCCTTGGCGGCTTCGGTGGTGCGCACCGCGGCGCGGGTCGCGATCGTCATGCCGACGTAGCCGGCCAGCGCGCTGGCGGCTGCGCCGATCACGAAGGAGACCGCGATCTTGCCGCCCTGCTCGTGCAGGGCGCCGAGCGCGAGGCCGACCACGACCACGTAGACGGCCAGCCACTTGTATTCGGTGAACAGGAAGGCCTTGGCGCCGGACTGGATCGCGCGCGCGATCTTCTTCATCGTCTCGTCGCCCTCGGGCTTGGCCATGATGCCCATGGCGAGCATCACAGCCCAGACGATGCCGAGCAGACCAATGGCAGGGCCGATCAACACGAACATGTTCATGTTGAGCTCGGCGAGGCTCAGGGGAGGCATGAGGAACTCCAGGTGTCTCTGCGCGGTCCGGTCTAGTGGCTCCTCGAGGGGCTGCGGACCGCAGGGGGTTGTCTTTGCGTCGTCGGAGTTCCGCGCGTGGCCGCCGCACCGCCGCTGAATCTGGGGCGGGGCAGGCGCTTCGACGCGGCGCGTCCTAATGGACACGGGGCCGCTTGTATACCAGGCGCTTAGGAGCCGGACAAGCGCGGCTCCAGTCTCGACTACCCATAGGGGGGGAGGGGGTCGATATACAGTGTGTGGTCATGAGTGACGAGCACCCCCGGGCGGTGACGCCCACCCGCGCCCCAGAGGACGCCGCGGCGGAGCAAAGCCTTCGCCCAGCTAGCTTTGAGGGCTTCGTCGGCCAGCCGCGCGTGGTCCGTAACCTCCAGACCTGGATCAAGGCGGCCCAGACCGGCGGGCGCTCCCTCGATCACGTGCTCTTTACGGGGCCCCCCGGGCTGGGCAAGACCACGCTCGCGACCCTCGTCTCGGGCGAGCTGGGCGCCGAGCTGACCATGACCTCGGGGCCCGTGATCGAGCGGGTCCACGACCTCGCCGGGATGCTGACCAAGCTCAAGCGCGGGGACGTGCTCTTCATCGACGAGATCCACCGCCTGCGCACCCACATCGAGGAGTACCTCTACTCGGCGATGGAGGACTTCCGGATCGACGTCGCGATCGACGAGGGCGCCTACGCCCGCTCCGTCAGCCTCTCGCTCGAGCGCTTCACCCTGATCGGGGCCACCACCCGCGCCGGCTTGCTCAGCAAGCCCTTCCGCGACCGCTTCGGGATCCAGGAGCGTCTGAGGGCCTACGAGGAGCGCGAGCTGGCCCAGATCGTGCGCCGCTCGGCGCGGGTCCTCGGCTGCGAGCTCGACGACGACGCGGCGCTGCTGATCGCGGCCCGCGCGCGCGGGACCCCGCGCGTCGCCAACCGCTTCCTGGCTCGCCTGCGCGACGTGGCCCTGGCCGAGGGCGCGCCCTCGGTGTCCCGCGAGGTCGCCGCCCGCGGGCTCGAGATGCTCGGCGTCGACGCCCACGGCCTCGACGACATGGACCGGCGGATCCTCGAGGTCCTGGCCCAGTCCCCTGGCACCCCCGTCGGGCTCAAGACCCTGGCGGTGGCCACCAGCGAGGAAGACTCGACGATCGAGGACGTCTACGAGCCCTACCTGATCGTGCGCGGCTACGTGCGCAAGACGGCCCGGGGCCGCGTGCTCGGGCCCCGCGGCTACGAGCTGCTGGGGATCGATCCCCCGGCCGAGAGCGGGGCCTCCCCGACCAAGCAAGGATCCCTCTTCGCGTGAGCGACACCCAGCCCGCGGGCCGCCCTGGCGAGGGCGTGTCCGCCTCCACCGCGGCCGCGCCGCGGACCGACGCTGCCGCCCTGCCGGGCGGTGGCCTGAGCGGCGAGACCCTGCCCGGCGGCGGCCTGAGCGGGACCGAGCTCCCGGGCGGCGCGCGACCGCACCCCCTGGCGAGCGGCCCCGCCGACGACTGGCGCTACCTGGGCCTGCCCCTGGTGCTCTTGCTGGCGCTGGGCGCCTACCTGCTCCTGACCCGCGACCCCGCGCCGATCGGTCCCCCGCCCGGAGACGACCCCCTGGTGCGGATCCTGCTCGTCGAGGGGGCGCCCGCGCTGCCCCTCGACCTCGAGGGGGACTGGCGCCTCTTCGCGGCGGCCGGCCCCCAGTGGACCCCGCAGGGCGAAGGGCTGCGGCTGAGCGGCAAGTTCGAGCTGAGGGGGGGGAAGCTCACGAGCCCCGACGGCAAGTCCCAGCCCCTCCCCGGCGAGCGCTGCCTGCTGGCCCCCGCCGAGCGCGGCCAGGGCCCGGCGCCGGCCTTCGGGCTGCTGACCCGGCGCTATCGCGGGACCTTGCGCCTGCAGCAGCTCGCCGACGGGCGGCTGCGGGCCGTGAACGCGATCGAGCTCGAGGACTACCTCTCGGGCGTGATCGGCCACGAGATGCCCCTCAGCTGGTCCGACGAGGCGCTCAAGGTCCAGGCGATCTGCGCGCGCAGCTACGCGGTGCGTGAGCTCAAGCCGGCGCGCGAATACGACATGGAGCGCGACGCGCGCAGCCAGGTCTACAAGGGCGTCATGGCCGAGGACGCGCGGGCGCGGGCCATGGTCGAGGCCACCCGCGGGCTGGTGATCAAGCACCAGGGCGAGGTGATCACGGCCTACTTCCACTCGACCTGCGGCGGCGACACGGTGCCCGCCAGCTGGATCTTCGACTGGGTCAAGCAGGACACGCCGCCCCTGATGGGCGCCAGCGACTGCACCTGCCAGGCGAGCAAGTACTACCGCTGGGAGAAGGAGGGCGTCGACCTCAGCGCGCTGCGCGGGATCACGGTCGCCTTCCCCCTCCAGAAGCTCGAGATCGAGCACTGGCCGCGCGGCGGCTACGTCAAGCGCGTGGTCCTGACCGGCAAGGAGGGCAAGACCCAGGAGATCCAGGGCTACCGGGCGCGCAGCCGCTTCGGCCTGCGGGCGCCCTGCTTCGAGGGCGCCCTGCGCCCCGACGGCAAGACCGCCGACTTCAAGGGCAAGGGCTGGGGGCACGGCGTCGGCATGTGCCAGTTCGGCGCCGAGGGCTTCGCCAAGCAGGGCTGGGCGGCGGAGGAGATCCTGCGCCACTTCTACCCGCAGACCACGATCGAGCAGCTCTAGGCCTCCTGCTCCCGCAGCGCCTCGCGCAGGCCGTCGCTGCGGAGCGCCCTCAGCATCAGGGCGGTGGGGATCCCGAAGATCGCGGCGTTGGCGACGCAGATCGCGAGGACGCCCACGAGCTCGGGGCCCGCGATCCCGCTCTCGCGGACCGTCCCGTAGGCCGCCGCGAGCGGGAAGGCCAGCAGGGCGAGCAAGATCGGCCAGGTCAGGGCTTCGAGGACGGTGCGGGCCCAAGCGCGGAGCCTGAGCAGCTGGTAGCCCGAGACCGCCCCAAGCGCGCCGCCCCCGACCTGGAGTGTGCTCAGGAAGGGGAAGATCTTCTCGGCGAACGCCACCTCGCCCCCCGGCGTCGGCGAGATCACCGACCAGGCGAGGAGCGCGCCGCCGCCCGAGAGGACCGTGAAGCCGCCCAGGATCACCCAGGCCCAGCCGACCACGCTCAGGCTCGTGGGCGGGCCGCTGCGAGTCGCCTCCAGGGCTGGCACCGCCAGGAACACCTCGGTCCCGCAGGACCCGCAGGCGCCGGACTCGCTCCAGCAGTCGCGGTGGTGGCGCGCCTGGCAGGAGCGGCAGGCCACCCACTCGCTGGTCTCCAGCTGGACGTCCTCGTGGCAGAAGGGGCAGCGGTTCGCGGTGACGCGGACGTCGCTCCGCTCGGCGGGGGCGGGGACGGGGAAGCTCGGCTTGATCGCGGTCATGGGGGTCTCCTCACACCCCCCTTCGCGCGCCCTCGGAAGTGTGCGGAGCTTCTCCCTAAGTCCTTTCAGCCGAGCGGCGAGGACCCCGGCCTCGGCGGGTCGCTCCTCGGCCTCGTAGGCCATGGCCTCGAGCACCAGCTCGACCAGGGGGCGCGGGACCCCGCGGCGCTCGAGCGCGAAGGCGTCGGGCCGGCCGGGGCGCGAGGCCTCTCCCGTGAGCAGGTAGGAGAGGGTCGCGCCGAGCCCGTAGACGTCGACCCGGGCGCGCAGCTCGGGAGCCACCTGGCGGCCGATCACCTCGGGCGCCGCGAAGGCGGGCGAGCCCGCCGCCGAGAGCGAGGTGTCCAGGTCGCGCGAGAGGCCAAAGTCGGCGAGGCGGACCCTCCCGTCGCTCCCCCGGAGCAGGTTCGCGGGCTTGACGTCGCGGTGCACGAGGCCGGCCTCGTGCAGGGCCCCGACCGCCTCGGCAGCCTCGCACACGAGCTCGAGGGCCTCTTCCCAGGCGAAGGGGCCCTCGCGCTCGACCCGGTCCCGCAGGCTGCCGCCCTCGAGGTATTCCAGCGCGATCCAGCCCTGACCCTCGTGCTCTCCGCTGGCGAGGGCCTGCACGATCCCTGGATGGCGGCGCTGGCGGCGCAGCTCCTCGACCCGCTGCTGGAGCTCGAGCTCCGTCTCGAAGGCGGCCTGGGCCTCGGGCGCGAACACTTTGAGCGCGACGGGCCGGGCCAGGCCCGCGCTCTCGCGCGCCAGGTAGACCCGCCCGTAGGCGCCGGCGCCCAGGAGGCGCTCGACGCGGAAGCCGGGGATCTGGGGGGTGTCTTGCATGAGCGACCTCCTCTCCTGCTTCGGGCTGGGCGGAACATGTGCGGCCGAGGTCTCGCGCGGGTCGCAGGATAGACTCGCCGGGTGCGCGACAGCATGTGGTTTACGACGCGCTCTGCCCTGTTCCGGCCGGGCGACGAGGCCTGGGAGGAGGTCGCGCGCTACGAGCAGCCCCTGCGCCGGCTCTTGGCGCGACGCTACGGGCACCTCCCCCAGCACGAGCGCGACGACCTGGTCCAGAGCGTCCTGATCGAGATCAAGGAGCAGCTCTCGGGGACCTTCGACCGCTCGCGGGGCAAGTTCCGCGCGCTGCTCCAGACCGTGGTCTCGCGGCGGGTCGTGGACCTGATGCGCCAGACCCGTCCCGCCTCGCTGCCCGAGGAGCTGCGCGCTCCGAGCCCCGCCGAGCTCGACGCCCTGGACCTCGAGGCCGCCCTGGTCGCGGCCGTGTCCGCCTGCCGCGACCACTTCAGCGGCGGACGGCACAAGGACCTCGCGGTCCTGCACGCGCTCAGCGACCGGCTCGTCCACGGGCTGACCAGCGTTCAGATCGCCCACAAGGAGGGCGTCAGCCGCGATCGGATCTCGCGCCTCCTGGCCAAGGGGCGCGACGTGATCTTCCAGCACCTGCTCGCGAGCGAGCTCCCAGCGACGGGTCCCGCCGGACTCGAGCAGGCTATGAGCGCCTTCAAGCGCATGCTGCGCAAACCCGGCGCGGCGCAGGCCGAGCTCGAGCGCCTGAGCGACCGCGGGCAGGCCGAGCAGCTCGGGGAGTTCTGGGAGCGCTTCCGGGCCGCCCTGCCACGCTTCGAGGGGGACCTGAGCGCGGCTGGACGGGAGCTGGCGACGGGGGTCGAGCTGATCTTGGGAGAGCCGGCAGAGGGCTAGGCTCTAGGCCACGGCGAGGAGCGCCAGGAAGGTGACCAGGTATCCGCTCCAGAACAAGAAGTGGCGCAGGCCTTCGCACTCGGAGAAGCCGACCCGGATCAGGGCCAGCTCCAGCGCCGGACCGAAGAGGAAGCAGGCGTTGGCGATCATGCCGCCCAGGGTGAGGCGGAGCGGATACTGGCTGCCGATCAGCAGCGCGATCGTGCCGACGCTCAGGTTGTAGAAGGCCCACAGCCGGCCCCACGCGTCGAGGCTCTGCTCGTAGACCCCGCGGCGATCGCTCGGCGCGGCGCGCGGCGGGACGAGCGGGGCGTGGGCGCGGCACACCGAGCAGCCCGCGCCCTCACGCCAGCAGGCCGCGTGGTGACGCGCCAGGCAGGAGGCGCAGGCGTAGGCGTCGCCTTCCTGGCAGCCCTCGCGGCAGAAGGGGCAGCGCGTGGTCGCGGCCGCGCGGTGGCGCAGCTCGAGGTGGAAGGGGAGGGCGTTCATGGCTGACTCGCTGGACCCTCTTCACACCAGGACGCCGCGCGCGCGGCGGGCCAGGCGCTGGGGCTAGTTCCTGACGGTGAAGTCCGAATCGTGCCCGTGCCCGTGCCCGGGCCCGGGGAGCGAGGCAACGGAGGAGCTGTCGCAGTCAGCGACAGCTCCTTGGCACCGTCTGATTCGGGCACGGGCACGGGCAAGGGCACGGGCACGAAGCACCACGCCAGTTTTCGCTCAGGAACTGGCCTACGCGCTGGGGTAGGCCCGGGCGACGAGGGCCAGCAAGAGCGCGCTGGCGGCCAGGAGGCCGACGAAGGGCGCGGCGCGGGGCAGCGCGAGGTCGGAGGGGGCGGTCGCGAAGGAGGCCAGCACGGGGCGAGGGCGCCGCGGGCGAGCGGCGGGCTGGGGCGCGGGCGGGACGGGCGCGCTGAGGGGCGGCGGGCCGGGGACGCGGAGCACCGGCCGGGTGTTCCTCAGGGCCGTGTCCTTCAGGGCCGCGTCGAAGGAGGTCACGACCAGCGTGTCGGCGTCCAGCCACTGGGGGTCGGCGCAGAAGCCGCTCTCGAAGCGGGCCACGCAGTAGCGGCGGGCGGGGTCCTCCAGGCGCTCGATCCACACCTCGTCCTCGACCGCGACCGCGAGGGCGCGCTCGTCGGGGGCCCAGGCGAAGCCTCGCACCCGCCGGGGCTCGCCCTCCGCGTCCAGCCACTGGAGGACCTCGGCCTGGTCCGCCTCGCCGAGGGTCGGGCGCAGGTGGAGGGCCTCGTTGCTGGCCCAGGAGAGGTAGGTGCCCTGGGGCGAGTAGTAGAGCGTGTGCACGTCGCGGCGCGGGTAGAGCTCCTCGAGCTCGGGCGGGCGGTCCCAGCGCTGGCTGGTCAGGTCGAGCCGGTAGACCCCGCTGTAGCGGCGACCGTCGGGGGCGCAGGTCGGGTTGCGGAAGAAGAGCACCAGCTCGCAGAGGTCGGGGTTGGGGTTCCACTCCAGGTTGTGCAGCCCGAGCGAGGGCAGGGCGCTGATCGCGGCGCGGCGGCCGTTGAGGGGGTCGAGGGTGGCCAGGCCCCTCACGTCGCCGAGCAGGAGCTGGAAGGGGGCGCTGACGCCCGGGCGCGCGGGGGGCGCGGAGACGAAGTCGATCGGGCCCGCCGAGCGGTAGAGCTCGCGGGCGCGCCAGCCGCGGCGCTCGACGCGCACCACCGCTCCCTGAGCCGGTCGGTCGTCGCTGACGCCCCACACCCCGACCACGAACAGGGCGTCCCCGCTGGGGGACCAGCAGAGGCCGTAGGGCAGGAAGCCCTCGGGGGGCGTGTAGACGATCTGGGGCTCGGGGACCGGGTCGAGGCGGCTGAGGTCGAGCAGGGCGACGCGCTTGAGCGGCTGGCCCTCGCTCGCGGGCGCCCACAGGGCCGCCTCCTGGCCTGAGGGCGCGAAGCAGAGGCCGCGCGGGTTGTGGGCCATGAGGTCGAGGTCGAGGTCGACGACGCGCTCTCCGCGGCGGATCCGCAGGCCGGCCTCGCGGTGCAGGACGAGGGTCTCACCCCCGGGCGAGGGGATCGCGGCCCGATAGGTCCAGCGCCCGACCATGAACTCGTCCAGGAGCCGACGCGGCGCGGAGCGCTGGCTCGCGCTCGACGCGGTGTCCACCTCGTGGACCTGCATCCGGCACTCGCCGGGGATCCCGTAGATGTTGGTGCAGGCCAGGGCGGGGGAGCCGAGGAGGCTCAGCAAGAGCAGAGCGAGGGGGGCGGTGCGCACGGGCGTCCTTCCTTCCAGCAGAAGGACGACGCCCGGCGGGCTCGTTCCCGCAAAGGGAATGCAACCCCTTCCTGGCCCGCCGGTGGACCGGGCCAGGCGGGAGCGGGCTAGTGCCCGGCCGCTTCCACAATGCGGAGCAGGGGCTCGGGGATCACCCGGCGCTTGCGGCCGACGCGGGGGAAGTGGACCACCCAGGCGGCGGCCTGGCTGCTGGGCTGCAGCGCGCGGCCGCGCTCGCCGGCGCGGATCACGACCTTGTCGTTGAAGACCTGGTCCTCGGTCAGCTCGACCAGCTCACCGCCGTGCAGGCGCATGTGCATGGGGGCCGGCAGGCCCTCGCGGGTGCGGCCGTCCTTGAGCGCGAGGTTGAGCTGGTCCGAGTGCGCGGGCAGCTGCAGCTCGGAGCGGGCCACCTGCTCGCTGGCGGCGAGGTCGCTGGGCTTGGCGAGGGCGGGGTTCTTCTTGCTCACGGGGTCCCTCTCAGTCGTCGACGTCGAAGCCCTCGATCACCTCGGCGAGCTTGGCCACCGCGTCGTCCGCGTCAGGGCCCTCGGCCGAGAGGATCAGGGTCGTGCCGCACTCCGCGGCCAGGGTCAGCATGCCGAAGATGCTCTTGGCATCCACCACCTGGCCGCCCTTTTCGAGCGAAACGCTGCTCGCGAAGGGCTTGGCGGTCTGGGCGATCAGGGTCGCGGGCCGAGCGTGGAGGCCATACTTGTTCTTCAACACGACCTCCATTCGGGCCGTGTTGGTCTCGCCTCCAGCGCTCGGTCCCTCGCTAGGCGACACTTCCCGCCATTTCCTGGATCGTGTCGACGAGGCCCTGGTGGTCCTCGGCGTTGCGCAGGAAGCGGAGGAAGTGCGTGTTCATGCGCAGGGCCGCGAGCTTGCGCAGCACCTGGATGTGCTCCTCGGTGGTGTTGGGACCGCCGAGGATCAGGAACACGAGGTGGACGGGCTTGCCGTCAATGGCGTCGAACTGGATCCCGCTGGACGAGCGACCGAAGGCGCCCGTCAGGCCCTCGACCTGCGCGCAGTCCTTGACGTGCGGGATCGCGATCCCGTCGCCGAGGCCCGTCGAGCCGATCGCCTCGCGGTCGAGGACCGCCTTGAGGATCGCGTCCTGGTCGTCGGCCGAGACCTGGCCCTGTTCGACCAGGACCTGGATCAGCTCCTTGATAGCGTCTTCCTTCGCGGCGGACTTCATGTCCGTGACGATGGCGTCCTGCGAGAGGAAACCGAGCATCTTCATGGCTGCTCCTTGCTTAGGGCGCAGATTATGCCCCAAGCAGAGCGAGCGCAACACCGCCGGGGAAATCCCGTGGGGCGTCGACGCCCGCTCGCTGTGCGGGCTTGGGGGAAGAGGTCTAGGGGATTTACCTATTCGCTGTCGAAGCGCTCGGAGTACTCGTCGACGACCTCCTGGTAGCTGTCGAGCTGCTCGTCCTGGACCTCGTCGCTGGGCAGGGGCGGGGCCGGCGCGCGGCCGCTCCGCTTGCGCTTGTCCTGCTTCTTCTCCTTCAGCTTGCGCAGCTGCTGGCTCATCTTGTCGAGCACGAGGTCGACCGCCGCCATGGGGTCCTCGTGGGTGGCGTGCCCGACGATGCTCTCGCCGCGCCGCGGGACCGCGATCATCTCGACCTGCTTGTCGTCGCCCTGGGTCGTGAGGATCACCTCGATCTTCTCGAGGCCGTCATGGAAGCGCTCGAGCTTGCTCGCCTTTTGCTCGGCGTACTCCTTGAGCGCGTCTCGGACGTTCATTCCGCGTCCGGTCACCGTGATGTTCATGCGTCGTTCCTTCCATGAGTTCGGCGGCGCGTTCCGCCAGCTCGTGGTCGTCGTAGAACACGCGCACCAGCGTCAGCCCATGGGCTGGAGCCGTGGGCCCAGCCTGCGCGCGTGAGCCGGAGCGGAGCAACCCGGCGACCTCGGTCACCGTGCGCTTGCCGCGCCCGACTTCGAACAGGGTGCCCACCAGCGTGCGCACCATCTTGTAGAGAAAGCTGTCACCGACCACGTCGACGTCGATCGTCGCACCTGCAGGGTCGGCTTGCATCGTGTCGAGGGGGCCCGGTCGAACCCGGACCGCGCGCAGGCGGCGGACCGTGCCGCGGTCCCCGTCGGGGCGGGTCACCAGCGCCGCGAAGTCGTGCTCGCCCACGAGCAGCCGCGCCGCGGCGTCCATGGCCTCGACGTCGAGGGGGATCGGCTGGTGCCAGGCCCGGTCCGCCGAGAGCGGGCTGCGGGCGGGGCGGCAGAAGATCCGGTAGCGGTAGTGCTTGCCGCGGGCCGAGAAGCGGGCGTGGAAGTCGCTCTCGACCTCGCGCACCGCTCGCACCGACACGTCGGGGGGCAGGAGCGCGTTGGCGCCGCGGCGCACCCGGCGCTCGCTCATGTCGCTCTGGGTGGTGAAGCTCGCCACCTGGCCGAGGGCGTGGACGCCCGCGTCGGTCCGGCTGGCGGCGACGAGGTGCACGGGCTCGCGCAGGATCTCGGCGAGGGCCCGCTGCAGCTCGCCCGCGACCGTGCGGCCCTCGGGCTGGATCTGCCAGCCGGCGAACCCTGAGCCGAGGTATTCGACCAGCAGTTGGAGGTTGCGAACCCCTTCGAGCGATTCCGCATCGGGCGGGGTGGCCGGGGTGTCGTCCACGCAGGGAACGTAGCAGCGAAGAGCGGCGCAGGCCAGCCAGAGTCTGGTGTTAGGCGGTGAGGGAGACGCTCCGTCAAGGCGAGGGAGCGCTCGCAGCCTGAACGCGCGCGCGGGCGTTCTCAGGACACCGTTGCCGCTCCTTAACGTTGCGCAACTCCTTCGCTTAACGGCCGGAATGGATGGATTCGCCCACGACCCTGTTTGGGAAACCCGACACCCTCGACGAACGAACAACGACTTAGGCGGTCGAGTCGGGGCCAAGTGCTGGCGGCGCATGGGTTGCTCTGTTTTTGGGCATGAAGAACGCGGCAGCGACTCCCTACCTCCTGTTCATGCTCGTCTTCTCCTTCGCCTCTTCGGTCGCCGCGGCGGACGAGGAGCAGGAGATCCAGGGTGAGACCCTGGCCGCCAAGATCGAGGCGACCGAGAACGAGTCGGTCCGCAAGCTCCTGCTCGAGGACGTGGACAAGCTCTCGCCCAAGCAGCAGTCGAAGCTGGTCGGCTACGCGCGCAAGCTCCGCGAGGAGGGCAAGGGCTGGAAGCACCTCGCCCCGGCGCTGGCCAAGGTCGGAACCAAGACAGCAGTCTTGGAGATCGTCTATCCGCTCACGGTCCCCAAGGACGGCTACGACGACGGCTACGGGAAGGTCGTTCTCCCATACCTGGCGGAGCTCCATCCTCGCTACGTCATGCCCCCTCTGGTAGAGGGCCTCGCGATTCGCTCGCGCAGCGTGTGGAAGCGCCTCCAGCCGGTGCTGGAGGGGCTCGTCCTGCAGGGCAAGTCGACCCGGACCTTCCGGGCGCTCTTCTACGCGATCGACGACTACAACAACAAGCTGGAGCGCGACTACGGCCGGCGCGAGCGGGAGCTCGTCTACGACCGCCTGTGGTCGGTGATCAGCCGCGCGGCCCAGCAGCTCGACGAGAAGGCCTTCCGCGAGTTCCGCCGCTCGATCAGCCTCCGCCGGGCGCCGGCGAGCGTCGCCTTCGGGCTCGCCCACGGCGTCCGCAAGCGGCTCGAGACCCTCTTCGAGCAGCGGGTCGCCGAGACGCGCAAGCGCCTCGAGCTGACCGACGAGGAGAAGCTGACCGTCGACGAGCTCGACGAGATCAAGGACGGCCTGCCCCACGAGGACTTGCTCTACGTGCTCGCGCAGCGCGAGGAGTCGAACATCCGCGTCGAGGCCTTTCGCGGCGCCAAGATCAAGCTGACCGTCCTCGACGAGGACTGGTTTGGAGTCCTCTACGCCGGCCTGGCCGCCTCCAACCCCCGCGGGGAGCGAGACGCCGCGTGGGCAGCCCTCAAGACCGTCTCCAACGTCAACCTCCGCCAGAACCAGATCACCTGGAAGCAGTGGTGGGACCAGCAGAAGCAAGGAGCCGCCGAATGATCCGGCCCAACCCCCGCGCCTTCACGATCCTCGAGATCATGGCCGCCGTCGCGATCCTGTCCTTCGCGCTCTTCGGCATGATGGCCGCGATCAACGTCTCCGCCCTGACGCGCTCCAGCGCGCGTGAGCGCGAGGTCGCGAGCAACCTGATCACGGGCGTGCTCGAGCAATATCACGGGCAGACGCCCCAGGTGATCTCGAGCGCGATCTGGTCCAGCAACGACACCTCGGGCAACGGCAACACGCCCGAGCAGAACCTGACGATCACGGCCAGCACGCTCAGCAACGCGACCCGCTGGGTGCGCGTCCTCTCGGAGGCCGAGGCCGAGACCGCCACCGGCATGGCGGCGGGCACCCTCGACCTCGACGGGGACGGCACCCCGGGCGAGGACGACGGCAACAGCGACCGGACCGCCTACTCCGTGACCGTCCCCCTCCAGTTCAACGTGACCTGGACCTCCCAGGCCGGCGGCAACCGGACCCTCACCGTCCTCACCTTCCTCTACGCGAAGAGTCAGTAAGCCATGAAGCGCGCAATGACCCTGCTCGAAGTCCTGATCGCCACCTCGATCTTCGTGATCGTGATCGGGCTGGCCTTCGGCGTCAGCGGCCGGACCAGCAGCAACGTCGGCGAGACCCTCGTGATCTCCGACGTGGCCATGAAGTCCAACCGGCTGGCGGAGTATCTCAACCAGTACCTGCGCAGCGCGCAGTCCTACACCCTGACGGCCACCGCGGCGCCCAACACCGCCTTCACGGCGGTCGAGTTCCGCACGATCACGGGCTACGACTTCGACGGCCTCGACCCCGACGGCGTGACCGAGAACAACGGGATCGAGCGCTCGCCGGTGCGCCTGATCCGCTTCGTCTATGACGCGGGCGAGGACTCGACCAACGGCGCCGACGACGACGGCGACGGGTTGATCGACGAGGGCTCGATCGAGCTGCGCGAGGACCTCAACAACGACGGCGACGCCACCGACGCCAACGAGCTCCTGGCCGTGCTCGCGACCAACGTCGACGCGGACAGCTTCAGCATTCAGTGCCAGCCCAGCGGCGGCGCGACCCCGGCCGTGGACGACGCCTTCCTGCAGATCAGCTACACGATCATGCGCCGGCTCCCCCGCCAGGGCGAGATCTACACCTTCACGAACAACCTCGAAATCGCTTTCCGCAACTCGCTCAGCAACTGAAAAGGTCCGCCATGAAGTTCGAACACACAGACCCTCAGCATGAGCCCAGCGGAGAGCAGGGCTCGGCCATGATCATCACCCTGGTCATGATCCTGATGCTCTCGGGGCTGATGATCATTACGACCCAGGGCGCGGTGATGCGCAGCAACGCCGCCGTGGAGCGCAGCGACGGCCTCGAGTGCATGAACGCGGCCGAGACGGGCCTCGCGCTCCACATTCAGACGGCCAACCAGTCGGGCACCCTGCCGACGGCGACCGAGGTCACGACCTACAACCTGCCCAGCTTCGGCACGGTCGTGGTCACCGTCGATCCCCTCGGCTCCAACGGCGTCGACGACAACGGCGACACCGTGGTCGACGACGACGAGGAGGCGGGGGTCTACCGCGTCCGCGCGGTGGCGACCAACACCCGCGGCATCAGCCGCGGCGTCGAGATCTACCGACGCCAGCTCTTCCACCCGCTCTTCTACAAGGCGATCTACGTGGGCAACGAGACGGGCGGGAGCTACACGCTCAACCTGGGGCCTGGCTCCGGCACGCCCAACGGCAACGGCACCTCGGGCACCTTCAACGGGAACTCGGCCGAGGACGACTACCCCGGCAACTCCTGGCAGGACTGGGTCCTGAACGGCGACTTCGTCGACGGTGACATTCACGTCAACGGTGACGGTGGAGCGGGCAACAGCATCCTGATCACCGGCAAGACGGACATCTACGGCGACGTGGCCTCGACGGGCGGCATCATGGGCAAGCCCGTCAGCGGCACGAAGACCACCTTCGCCGACGGGATCGCGCCGCCGGACTTGACCGCGGAGGACTATCGGACCTTGGCGCAGGACGCCACCCAGGGCGGCGGGATCTGGGGCAAGGGCGACTCTGGCCTGCCAGGCTGGCTCTTCGACAACCCGGTCGGCTCCGGCAGCAAGTCCTACGACTACAACTTCTACAACGCCGCCAACTACGAGCTCGACAACCTGCACTTCGGTGGCACGAGCAAGAACCTGGGGATCACCTCCAGCATGGACGGCAAGGTGTTCGTGGTGAAGGGCAACCTGTGGATCGACTCCAACACCGTGATCGACTACCTGTTCCCCAACACGACGAACGGGGTCAAGATGACGATCGTGGTCGAGGGCAACTTGATCGTGGGTGACGGCGTGCTCTACAACGACCCCGACAAGGACGGGATTCTGTTCATCGTCAAGTCCACCGACGACCCCACGAAGAGCAAGGAGAGCTACGACGACGACAACATGAACGGGGTCTATGACCCGGGCGAGACGATCCTCAACGACGACGGCGACGGCGTCTACGAGGGCCCCAAGGAAGGTCAGGGCAACATTTGGTACGGCGACAAGCACCTGCCCAAGGGTGGCATCAGCGAGGGCTACTACTACGCCCAGAACAACGTCTATATCGCGCCGACCAGCCAGACCAAGCAGGAGTACGGGGTCAATGGCTTCCTCAGCTCGGGCGGCAAGTTCTACGCGGGCAACCGCGCCAGCGGTAAGAAGTACCCCAGTCTGCGCGTGAAGTACGACCCGCGCCTCGAGAACGGCTCGATCGAGTTCCCGGGCATGCCCGCGCCCGCCGGCGGCGGCGACGACTCGCTCTCGGTGGTCCTGTGGCGCCAAATGGGCGTCCAGTAGCCCAGGCCGATTCGAGACTCCATGGCGAGGCCTCCGGGGAGTGACCCTGGCGGCCTCGCCTGCTTATAGGAGCCCCCCGCGGAATCCATGACCCGCGTTCCCCCTCTCGCGTGCCTGCTCTTGGCCCCGCTCTCGACCCTGCTCTCGGGCGAGGCGCTCGCTGGTCCGCGCCTCGTGATCAGCGAGGTGCGCCAGCAGCAGGCCGAGTTCGTCGAGCTGCACAACCCCAGCCAGGAGCCGCTCGAGGTGGGCGGCTACCGCCTGGCGGGCGACGTCAGCTACACCTTTCCTGCCAAGAGCCAGCTCGCGCCTGGGGCCTACCTCGTGATCGCCCAGGGCCCCGAGCCCTTCACGCGCGAGTTCCCCCAGGTCGAAGCCCAGGACTGGCTGTGGGCCCGGATCCGCGACGGCGAGGGCGAGCTGCGCCTCTACGACGGCGAGGGGCGCCTGGTCGACCGCGTCCGCTACGGGCGCGCCGAGGGCCAGCGCTCCTGGCAGCGTCGCTCGGCGAGCACGGCCTACCGTGGGCCGGAGAACTGGGCCCAGGCCACACCGACCCCGGGCGGCCCCAACGCCGCCGGGGCGCTCCCGAAGCTGGTGCTGGACGAGCCGCGCCTGGAGCCGGTCGCGAGCGCTGGGTCGGGCCCCGCCCTCGCGGCCTCGGTCCGCGTCCACGGCGCCCCCGAGCGGGTCCTCCTGCGCTGGCGGCGCGAGGCGGGGCCCTGGCAGGAGCAGCCCCTCGCGCTCCAGGGAGAGCGCTACGTCGGCGCGCTCAGCCCGGGCGGCCCGGGCCTGGTGCGGGTCCGCTTCGTGGCCGAGGCCGGGGGCGAGCGGAGCGAGCTGAGCCGCGCGCCCTGGGGGGCGCCCCTGGCGCGCTTCCTCCCGCCGCGCCTCGAGAAGAGCCAGCTCCCGCTCTACTCGCTGACGCTCGCGGAGAAAGACCGCGAGGCGCTGCTCGAGCGGCCCGGGCGCGAGCGCTTCCCCGCGACCCTGGCGGTGGTCTCCGAGGGGCAGGCCCGCGTGCTGGGGGCGGTCGAGGTCAACGTGCGCGGCTCGGCCTGGACCCGCTCCTGGCCCAAGCGCTCCTGGACCCTGCGCTACGCCGAACCCGACGGGCAGGGGGCGCGCGCCCCGCGCGGCGTGATCCTCCGCTCCACCCACAACGACGCGACGATGCTCCGCGAAGTCCTCAGTCACGAGCTCTTCAACCGGGCGGGCGTGCCTTGTCCGCGCGCCCGCCTGGTGAGGGTTCACCTCAACGGTGAGTTCCATGGGCTCCTGACCGAGATCGAGCTGCCCGACGAGAGCTTCCTCGCGCGGGAGGGCCTGAGCGGCGCGGCCCTCTACAAGGCGCAGGTGACCCGCACCGTGGAGGAGTGGTGCGACGGGCGCGCCTACCCCCAGGCGAGCTGGTACGAGGCGGCCTGGGGCAAGCAGACCCGCGGCCACGAGCCCTACAGCGAGCTGCAGCGCTTCATCGAGGGCTACCTGGGCGCGAAGCCCGAGGAGCTGGCGGCCTTCTTCGCGCGCGAGCTCGAGGTCGAGCGCTACCTCGACTACCTCGCCCTGTGCGCGCTGCTCGGCCACTGGGACAACGCGGTCAAGAACTACTACTGGTGCCGCGACGTCGAGGGCAGCGGCAAGTGGCAGGTGATCCCCTGGGACCTCGACATGACCTGGGGCGAGTTCCTGCGCAAGGGCGAGCTGACCTACGCCTTCCCGCTCCTGATCGGGACGCGCGAGGAGCGGGTCCCGCGCTACGGCTGGTGGAATCGGCTCCGCGACCGCTTCCTCAGCGTCCCGGAGTTTCGGCGCCGCTACTACGAGCGCGTGCGGCGCTTGACGCGCGAGCTGCTGCCGGTGGCCGATCAGCGCCAGGCGATCATGAGCCTCGGCGAGGCCTGCTGGCCCGACATTCTGGAGGACCGCCAGAAGTGGGGCGTCTACGAGGGCGAGCGACGTCCGCGGGCTCGCTTCCACCCGCGCCACTTCTTCTCGGGGCTCAAGGGGCTGACGCTCTACGTGGAGGAGCGGCACCGCTTCCTCGTCCAGGCCTGCGAGCAGGGGCTCGCGGAGCTGCCGCCGGCCCCCGCGGAGGGCGCCTCGCCCAGCCCACCCCCCGCGGCCCCGGTCAGCCTCGACGGGCGCTACGCCGCCCGGGTGTGGGGCAACTACGGCGCGCTGGCGGGGCTGCTCCTGCTGCTGGGCGTCTACCTCAAGCTGGGCGGGACCCGCAGCGGGGGGCCGCTGTGAGCGAGCCCCTGATCGCCCGCTACGAGCTCAAGTACTGGAGCACGCCCGCCCAGGACGGCGCGGTGCTGGCCGAGCTGGGGCCCCTGCTGGAGCGGGACCCGCACGCCAGCGAGGAGGCGCCGAGCTACCTCGTCAGCAGCCTCTACTTCGACACGCCCGACTTCGCGGCCTATGAGGAGAAGCTCGAGGGCCAGCGCCTGCGGGCCAAGCTGCGCCTGCGCCGCTACGGCGCGGACCTGGGGGGCTTCGCCGAGCTCAAGGCCAAGGAGGGGCGGCGGATCTACAAGTGGCGCGTGCCGCTCAGCGCCGAGGAGCTGCGCGCCCTCTGCGAGGGCGACGCGAGCCCCCTCGACGCGGCGCGGGGGCAGGGCTCCGAGGCCGCGGCCCGCCTGCTGGCGGAGCTCTCCTGCCGCGAGCTGCGGCCGGCCGCGATCACTCGCTACGAGCGGGAGGCCCACCGCCTGATCCGCGACCCGAGCGCCCGCTTGACCTTCGACCGCTCCCTGGCCGGCTGGGGGCGCGACCTCGTGGCCGCCTTCCTCGACCCCGAGCTCGGGGCCCGCCCCTTGCTCCCCCTCGACGCCCGCGCGCCGACGATCCTGGAGCTGAAGGTCTCGGGCCCGGTTCCGGAGCACTGCCTCGCGGCGCTGCGCGCGGCCGGCTTGCGCTGGTCGCGGATCTCCAAGTACTGCCTCGCGGTGGACGCCTCGCGCCGCCGCGCGCTGGGCCCCGCCCTGAGAGGCCGCTGAATGGACCCCCTCCTCCGCAAGCTCCTCGACGCCTGGAGCGGCCCCCTCGGGGTCTCGCTGGTGGACCTGGCCCTGGCCGGTCTGACCGCCCTGGCCTGCGGCTTCGTGATCGGCGAGACCTACCGGCGCACCTACCGCGGGCACGACTACTCGCGCTCCTTCCTGCAGGTCCTGCTGGTGATCACGCTCCTGGTCGCCTTCGTGACCCTCGTGGTCGGCAACGACCTGGCCCGCGCCTTCACCCTGGTCGGGGCCATGTCGGTGGTCCGCTTCCGGACCGCGGTCAAGGAGGCGCGCGACCTGGCCTTCATTTTTTGGGCCGTCGCGACCGGCATGGGCGCCGGCAGTCGCTTCGTGGCCCTGACCGTGGCCTTCACCCTGGCCGTGGCCCTGGTGGTGGTGCTCTTGACCTGGCGCGGCTGGGGCGTGCGCGACCCCGAGCTGCAGGTCCTGCGCGTCCGCTTCGACAGCGGGGCCGACTACGAGGGCCTGCTCGACGAGCCCTTCAAGCGCCTGCTCCTCGACTGGCGCCGCCTCTCGGTCGGCCTGGTCCGGCAAGGTACGCTCTACGAGGTGGTCTACCTGGTCCGCCTCAGCCCCAAGGCCTCGGGCCGCGAGCTGGTCGATCAGCTGCGGGCGCTCAACGAGGGCCACCCCGTGACCCTCTCCTTCCGCGAAGAGAGCTACAGCTAATGAGCGACGCCAAGGGTGAGTTCGTCGTCCACCGCTCGGGCGCCCCGCAGGACGGCGGCGAGGGCTTCAACTGGACCCTCCCGATCCTGGCGCTGATCGTCGCCTCGGGTCTGGGCTACTACATGACGCGCGGGGGCGAGGACGACCCCCAGAGCGCGACGCCGCGCCCGGCCGTGACCACGATCGCCGAGGTCCCCTCCAGCCAGCTCTTCCCGAACCTCCGGGTCCAGCGCTACAGCTCCCAGCCCGGCCACTTCGCCTTCGAGCACTCGGGCGACTGGAAGGTGACCAAGGAGGTCACCAAGCCCGACGAGGTCGCGGTGATCCTCTCGCGCAACAAGCGCGACCGCATGGTCCTGGCCATGCGGCCCCTCGCCCCCTGGGAGGAGGTCGACGACCGGCCCCAGAAGATCAAGGGCGAGTGGGTCGCGGGCGACCACGCTCAGGCGCCGAACTTCGGGCTCGACCTCCGCTTCCCCGGTCAGCGCTGGGCCTGCTACCGCGACCGCTGGTCGATCGAGCTCCACCTGCTGGTCGGGCGGCGGGAATACGTCCTGATCTGGCCGATGGCCTTGCGCAAGAAGGCGGCCCTCGTCGCCAACACCTTCCAGGTGATCGCTGAGCCGACCTGGGCCGAGGAGCAGCGCGCGCGCCTGGGTCTGAGCGAGGCCGAGGCCAAGGAGACCGCCTCGCGCGAGCTGCGGGACGAGATCGTGCAGCTCGTGACCAAGCTCCCCAAGCTGAGCCCGCGCAACAGCGCCGGGCTCGCAGCCCTGGAGAAGGGCAAGCTCGACCGTCTGGGGGCGACCTGGCTCAAGGACCGCCTGGAGGAGGAGCTCCGCCTCCAGCCGCCGCCCCTGCTGCGCCGCCAGTAGCCTGCTGCGCCGCAAGTAGGGCGCTAGTGCTCCTTGGGGCGCTTGCGGCGCGACTTGCGCGGCTTGCGTGAGCGCTTGCCCTTGGCCTGCTTCTTGGCGACGCGCTCCTTGACCTCGGGGAGCTTGGGGTCGAGGCGGCACTCGTCGACCTCGCTCAGGTGAAAGGTCCACTCCTCGTCGCCGACCAGGGTGACCTTGCCCTCGGCGAGGCCGGTCAGCTTGCCGGCGAAGTTGCGCCGGCCGAGCGGGGTCGCCTCCTTGAGGCGGAGCTTGATCGGGTGCCCGCTGAAGCGCTCGTAGTCGGCGGCCCGGACCAGGGGGCGGTCGACGCCGGGGGACTGGATCTCGATGTCGTAGTCGCCGGGGTCGAAGCCGTCCTCCTCCATGGCGCGCCGGATCGCGCGGTTGGCCGTCGCGCAGTCCTTGACGCTGACCCCCTCGGGGGGCTTGTCGACCCACACCATGATCTTGGTCGCGGGGTGGTTCTTGAGCTGCACGATCTCGAGGCCCTGGTCCTCGATCACGCTGCGGACGATCGCGATGACGCGCTTACGCATGATGATCACAGTGTAAGGAGCCGCAGGGACCCCGGGACTGTCAGCGCGCTAGAACTGGATCCGGAATCCGGGGCCGCCGGTCTTGGCCTTGGGCGGCGCCTTGCCGGCCAGGACGGCCTCGATCGCGAGGCGGAGGTGGTCGGTCCGCTCCTGCTCGTCCTTCTTGCCTTGGGGGTCGTCGTCGATCGCGCCCCGGTAGCGGAGCTTGCCCTCGCCGTCGAGCACGAACACGGTCGGGGTCACGAAGGCCTTGAGCTGCTTGGTCAGGCCGCCCTTGGGGTCGAGCAGGATCGGGAACGCCAGCTTGCCCTTCGCCTTGCGGATCAGCTCGGGGGTCTCGTACTTGTTGGGCGCGAGCCCCAGCAGCACGACCTTGGGCCGCTCCTTGTCGTCCTTGGGCTGGTAGCGCTGGGCCAGGGCGCGCAGGCGCGCGGCGTAGCGCTTGGAGTGCGGGCAGCGCGAGGCCCACACGATCAGGACCACGACCTGGCCCTTGTGCTCCGCCAGCGAGTGCTCCTTGCCGCGCTCGTCCTTCACGCCGCTGAAGGGCGGGGCCGGCTTGCCCAGCTCGGTCGCGCCCGCGGGGGAGAGCAGCGAGAGGAGCAGCAGGGTCGCCAGGAGCAGGCTGGGGGTTTGGGAGCGGGGCAGCACGGCGCACATTCTGGGGTAGGCGGGTCGGTTCCGTCCAGGGCGCGCCCCGGTCCGCTCCTCCGACGCAGCGGAGCGGCGGCTCTTCATCTCAGTCCTCTTCCTGCTTGAGCTCCTCGGCCAGGCGCAGGGCGGGGCGGCCCAGGGGCGAGTGGCTGAGGCCCTTGCGGAGGGGCTCGGGGACCTCGTTGCGCAGCTCGACCAGCTCGGTCAGGACGGGCTTGAGGGTCGCGAGCGCCGCGCCCTGCTCGCCGAGGTCCAGCTGGCGGCGGGCCTTGGCGGCGGCGGCCAGGACGCGGGCCTGCAGCCGACCCTC
>CALDQK010001292.1 GCA_937911525.1 uncultured bacterium | reverse complement strand
GCGCCGGTCAGGCGCTCGGCCAGGCCTGGGTCAGGGGCCCCGCCGGGATCCGGCGCGCGAAGCGCGGATCGACCAGGCAGGGCCGCGCGCCCTCGCGGTCGAGGCGCACGTCGGCGCGCAGACGGGGACTCCAGGACTCTCGCTTCGCTTCGGTCACGCGGCGGCTAACTTGTGGGGGTGAGCGAAGACCCTCGGGACGAGCAGGAGCCAACGCCGGAGCTGTCGGATTCGATCCGCGACGCCCTGCTGGCGGACACCAAGGACACCACGCCCGCGGGGATCACGGCCCAGGTGATTCGGACCGCGCGCAAGATCGTGGTCGCGGTCGTGGGGTTCACGGTCGTGGCGGTCGGGATCGCGATGGTGGTCCTGCCGGGGCCGGCCTTCATCGTGATTCCGGCCGGACTGGGGATCCTGGCGCTCGAGTTCAGCTGGGCGCGGCGCTGGCTCCGCTGGGCCCGCGCCCAGATCGAGTCCTTCCAGCGCCTCGAGGAGCGCGAGAGCAGCGGCGCGGGGGGGCCGCCCCAGGCCGATCCAGGGGCCGATACGGTCCAAGCCTCGCCGCCTAGTCCTCCGGGTCCACGTCCCCGTTGAACTTGTAGCCAACGCCGCGGACCGAGGTGATCAGCTTCGGCTCGCTGGGCACGTCTTCGATCTGCTTGCGCAGCTGGACGATGTGGTTGTCCACGGTGCGGGTGGTCGGGAAGTTGTCGTAGCCCCACACCTTGTCGAGCAGCTCGTTGCGCGAGATCACCCGCCCGGGGTTCTCCACGAAGAGGCGCAGGATCTTGAAGTGGCGCGGCGAGAGCTGGAGCGGGCGGTCGCCCTTGGTGCCCTCGAGCTTGTCGAAGTCGACCTTCACGTCGTGGAACACGACCTCGGTCAGGGGGTCGGCGGGCGGCTCGGTCCGGCGCAGGACGGCCTGCACGCGCGCGAGCAGCTCCACGACCGAGAAGGGCTTGGTGACGTAGTCGTCGGCGCCCAGCTTGAGCCCGCGGACCTTGTCCTCCTCCTCCTTCTTGGCGGTCAGCATGATGATCGCGCCCCGGATCCGGTTCTCGCGCAGCTTGCGGAGCACGTCGAAGCCCGAGAGCTTGGGCATCATGACGTCGAGCAGGACGAGGTCGGGGTCCTCTTCGAGGGCGATCTTGAGCCCCTCCTGCCCGTCGGTCGCGGTGAGGACTTCGTAGTCCTCCATCTCCAGCGTGTCCTTGATCCCGCTCATGATCGCGGGCTCGTCCTCGACCACGAGGATCTTGCGCGGCGGGGGTTCGACAATGCCCACGACGGCCTCCTATCGGCGGAAGGCGGGATCTTACCGGATTTCAAGGACGCCCGACGCGGGCCGCGCCGGGGGGGTCAGCTATGACGCTACCGGGACGCTCAGTCGCGATCGAAGGCCTTGTCGAGCAGGCCCGAAGCCTTCTTGGTCGCCTTCTTGGCTGTGCTCTTAGCGCCCTCAGCCGCCCGCTCGGCCTTCTCGGGCGCCTCGCTCAGGTTCTTGCCCTGCCCCGACACCGCGCGCCCCGCGTCGTCCGCGGCGCGCCCCGGCGCGGTCTTGAGGCTCTCCCCCGCGCCCTCGGCGGCGTTGCCCGCGGTCGACTTGGCCTCCCCCACCACGTCGGAGGGCGCGTCGCTCTTGGCAGCGTCACCGGTCTTGCTGGAGCCGCCCTGCTGAGGACAGCCGCAGAGGAAGAACACGAGCAAGCAGGGGATCAGGCGCTTCATGGTGACTCTCGCGGAGCATCGGCCGCCGCTGCGGCCTGGTCTTGAGGCTCGGTTGTATCGGACCCGGCGGGCTCTTCGACCTCCGAGGGCACGGAGGACTCGGTCTAGGTCGTCGGGCTCTCGGACTCGGTCTCGGTCGTCGGGCTCTCGGTCTCGGTCGTCGGGCTCTCGGACTCGGTCGTCGGGCTCTCGGACTCGGTCTCGGTCGTCGGGCTCTCGGTCTCGGTCGTCGGGCTCTCGGACTCGGTCTCGGCCGTCGGGCTCTCGGACTCGGTCTCGACCGTCGGGCTCTCGGCCTCGGTCTCGGTCGTCGGGCTCTCGGTCTCGCTCTCTTGCTCGACCTTCCCCAGCTGCGACTCGGCGTCGATCCCCTGCCCGGCCTCATAGGCCGCCGCCGCCTCCTCGAGATCGTCCGCCGACTCCAGCTCGATCCCGCTCTGCAGGTCGCTCACGTCGAGGTCCTCGGGCGGCCAGTTGTCGCGATACTCCTCCACGATCGGGAGCAAGATCCGGAACGTCGACCCGACCCCCTTCTCGCTCTCGACCTGGATCTCGCCCCCGTGGGCCCGCACGATCTGGTCGATCAGGCTCAGCCCCAGCCCCGCGCCCGAGATCGCGCGCGTCAGCTCGTCGCCGGCCCGATAGAAGCGGTCGAAGATCCGCTCGAGGTCCTCCGGGTCGATCCCGATCCCGCGGTCCTTGACCGAGATCATGATGTGATCGTCCTCGGTCCGGCGCACGCTGACCCGGATCCAGCGCTCGTCGGTCGAATACTTGACCGCGTTGCTGAGCAGGTTGAGCACCGAGCGCACGATCGCGTCCCGGTCGAGGTCCACCGCCGGCAGCTCGCCCACGGGCGGGAGCTCGACGAAGAGGTCGAAGCCGCGGACCTTGGCCGAGAGCCGGAACAGGTCGATCGCCTCGGCCACCGTGTCGGCCACGTCCTCTTCGGCGAGCACGTAGTCGTGCTGCCCCGAGTCCGAGCGAGCGAAGTCGAGCACGTCCTCGATCAGCTTCTGGAGCCGGTCGGCCTCGCGCACGATGTGCTCGGCGTACTCCTTCCGCTTCTGCTCCTTCTTGAGCCGCCCCATGGCCAGCAGCTCGCCGTACATCTTGATCGAGGTCAGCGGCGTCTTGAGCTCGTGGGTCATGTTGGAGACGAAGTCGGACTTCATGCGCGCCAGCTCGAGCGAGCGGCGCACGTAGCGCAAGGTCGCGATCGCGCCGGTCACGGCCGCCGCGAGGGTCAAGCCCAGGAGCGCGCCGTAGAGGATCAAGCGGTTGCGCCGGGCCGAGGCCAGCTGGGCCGTGCTGCGCCGGACCTGCACCGCCCACAGGGGCACGTCGACCAGGTCGACCGAGGCCGCCTCCGCCGCGCGGGGCAGGAGCCCGTCGTCGCCCGGGCGCGCGTCCTTGCCCGCGTAGGCGCGCACGCTCCCCCGTCCGTCCACGACCGCCAGCGAGATCTCCTCCTCGAGGTTGACCGTCGCGCAGGCCGGCCCGAGCACCTCGCGCGCGAGGCGGTCGAGGTCGAGGTCGAACCCGATCACGACGCCGCCTGAGGGGCTCTGCTCGACCCGATAGGCCAGCACCCGCGGCGGCACGCCCAGGAGCGCGTGGTGGCGGACCTCGCTCCCGCCGCGCTGGCGCGCCTGCTGGAGCAGCGAGGGGATCAGGTCGTCGAGGGCCTGCGTCCAGCGCACGCGCTCGAGCACCTGGGCCTGCTCCCTGGCGACCTCTGCCTCGGCCTCGCTCTCGCCGAGGGCGGTCAGGATCGCGCGCATCCGCGTCAGGCCGTCGAGCCACTCGCTCTGGGTCACGTCCCCGCTGCGCGCGCCGGCCAGGAGCGCGCGCGCCAGGGCGCGCGCCGAGTCGGCCGCCGGCCCCTGCTCGTTGGCGGCGCGCCACAGCTCGGCCACCCGGATCGCGGCCAGCACGCGGACCGGCAGCCCCAGCTCGTCGCGCACGGGCAAGGGCGCCTCGGCCGCGATCTGGAAGGCCTGCCGCGCGGCCGAGGCCTGGCCCAGCCGCTCGAGGCAGGTCCCGAGCCGGAAGGCCGCGCGGGCTTTGATGGTGGGGTCGGCGGCCTCGCTCTCGGCCACGGTCCGGAACCCGGCGGCCGCGTTGTAGAGGTTGGCTGCCTCCTGCTGGGCCTTGGAGCGCTGGTAGTAGTCGAGCAGCTCGCTGCGCTTGCGCAGCACGTCGGCGCTGAGGGACGCGCCCTCGTCGCTGGGGTCGACCCGCGGCGGCTCCTCGTGCCCCTCCCGGAAGGGCAGCTCCGCGCGCGGCCAGATCCGGCGGCCCGAGGCCAGCGAGACGGTCAGGAAGCGGCGCGCGATCGGGTGCGCGCGCAGGGCGCTCTGGTAGTCGGGCCGCCCGCCCGGCTCGAGGGCGTCGGGCGCGAGCAGGGTGCGGAACACCGCCTCCTCGGCCCCGCGGACCGCGGCGTGCAGCTCGGCCTGCGCCCGCTGCGCGGCCTGGCGCGTGCGCTCCTCCTCGACGTAGCGCAGGGCCTGCTCGTCGTTCTTGGCGGCCACGAAGGCCAGCACGCTGAGCAGGATCAGCGGCGGCCCGATCGCCAGCGAGAAGGGGAGCAGCACCCGCCGCCCCTGCTGGGCCGACTCGCTCAACGCGGCGCCCTCACCGCAGCTGCGCGCGGGCCTGGCGAATGAAGTCCTCGCGCCAGCGGGGTTGGCCCTCCTCGCTGACCAGCGCCAGGTAGCGGCGGAACTGCTCGAGGGAGGGCTTGTCCTGGAGGTCCTTGAAGAGCGACGAGCCGAGGTAGTAGCGCACCTCGGGCAGGCGGCCCTCGACCTGGGCCCGCTCGGCGAGCGGCTTCAGGATGTCGATCGCGCCCTGGAAGTCGCCGTGGGCGTAGAAGGCCACCCCGCGGAGGGCCTGGGCCTGCGGACGCAGGTCGTGCTCGAGGGCCTCGGCCAGGCGGTAGGCCTTGGTGTGGCGGCCCAGGAGCAGGTTGGCCCGCACGCGCAGGTCGTCGAGCTCGGTCGTGAGGTCGGTGCTGTCCTCGACGGCGGCGTCGAGGGCCTTGAGCGCGTCGCTCACGACCTCGTAGTCGCTGTCGCTCAACCCGCCCGTGGTCTCGGGGATGAAGGGCAGCGGCCCGAAGCGCTCGAGCACCTGCAAGGCCGGCGCGCGCAGCTTGCGCGCCAGCTCGGCGACCTTGGCCTCGCTCGCGCTCTGCCCCGGCGAGGCGCCGGGGGTCGGTCCGCTCACGGGCTTGCCCCGGTCGACCAGCTCGCCCTGGCGGATCACCTTGCCCGAGCTGACCAGCCCGACCAGCGAGAGGCAAAGCGCGCTCACGACCCCGATCGCGACGAGCCCAGGGACGAGCCTCCGCGTCGAGTAGCCGAAGGCGGCGCCGACCACGATCCCGATCACGATCGAGCCCAGGATCGAGGGGTAGTTGATCGGCATCCCCATGGACGCGCCGAGGAAGTAGTAGAGCCCACCCCACAGGAGCGCGAAGAAGAGCGACCAGCGCCCCATGGGATCGGCCAGGGTCTTGCCGATCGAGCCCGTCATTCCCAGGATCGCGCCGGGAACGGCTCCGGTCAGGCCGAACACGCCCACCCAGGTCCCGATCGCGGTCGGGACGGGCATCATGAGCTCGCCCACGGCCATGGACGCCGCGCCCGTGACCAGGAAGTAGCCGCAGAAGCGCAGGGATCCCAGCGCGCGCTCGAGTCCGAAGCCGTACTCGAAGAAGAGCCACACGAAGATGAACAGGCCCAGGCCGTGCCGGGGCACCACGAGCGTGGTGAAGAAGCGCCACCACTCGCCGTGGTCTCGCACGCGGGGGTAGAGGTAGCCCCCGTACTCCCCGTAGGCCAAGTCGTGGAAGGGGGCCATGACCCCGATCGTGGTCGTGGCGTGGTTGTATTCGAGGATGAAGATCGCCACGACCGTCAGCATGATCGCGGCCGAGACCTTGCCCTTCTTCAGCCGCTGCAAGAAGGTCTCGCCGGGCAGCGCCTGCATCGCCGCGCCCCCCGTCGCGGTCGCCGGCGCAGCCGCTGGAGCGGGTGGCGCCGAAGCGGGCGCAGCTGCCGGAGCCGGCGCAGCCGCCGGAGCGGGAGCGGGCGGCGAGGGCGTCGCTCCGCTCGCCGGAGCAGCCTTGGCGGCCTCCGCCGCCTCCTCCTTGGCGGCCTCCGCCCTGGCGGCCTCCTCCTTGGCCAGCTCGGCCTCGGCCAACGCCGCCGCCGCCGCCAGCTTCGCGGCCTCCGCCTCGGCCTTAGCGGCTTCGGCCTCTGCCCGCGCGGCCTCAGCCTCTGCCTTGGCCGCAGCCAGCTCCGCCTGCGCGTCGCTGACCTCGGACTCGGGCTCGGAGGCCTCGGACTCCGACGTCGGGTTCTCGGTCTCCGACTCCGACGTCGGGTTCTCGGACTCCGAATCCGACGTCGGGCTCTCGGACTCCGAGTCGGACGTCGGGCTCTCGGACTCCGAATCCGACGTCGGGCTCTCGGACTCCGACTCCGACGTCGGACCTTCGGCCTCGGACTCCGAATCCGACTCCGACGTCACGTTCTTCTCTTCAGGCTGCGAATCGGCCACGGCGCGCCATGGTGCGAGCCACATCGGCCTCCGTCAATGGCGCGAACGCCGACTCGCCTCCGCTCAGCGGAACCAGCCCTTGATCTTGTGCCACAGACCCTGCTGCTTCTGCTGCAGCTCGTCCCACTCGGCCTGCTTCTCGGCCAGGTAGTCGGCCCGGCGCTGGTCCTCGTCCTCGAGGCGCTGCAGCGCGCGCTCGGTCAGGCGGTCCAGGACCGAGTTGGCCCGCGCCAGGGCGGCCGGGCTCCCAGGCGTCACGCCCGCGACCTCCTGCTCCATGATCTCGTCCCAGAGCCGAACCGCGGTCACGACCCGGGCGAAGGCCTTGCCGGTCAGGTCCCAGATCTCCTTGACGTGCTCGTTGGCCGGGGTGGTCGCCGTCATGAAGTCCAGCGGCTGGTGCCCGAGCTCCTCGTTGTAGGTCCCGCCGTTCTTGGTGACCTTCTTGCTGACCGCGCGGATCGCCTCGTAGATCGGCTGCGCCTCGGGCGCCGAGACCTGGATCATTTGCTCGGCGATCACCTGGGCGTAGGGCGTCTGACCCTTGGCCTTGGTCCCGAGCCCCGCCTGGCGGAGGGCGTCGCGGCAGCGGCGCTCGAACTCGGCGTCGCCGGCCTTGGCGACCCGGATCAGCTCCACGATCTCGGGGCGCGCCTGGGCGGTCCGGCCCGCGCGGAGGTGGTCGCGGCTCTCGAGGTAGAGGCTCTGCACGAAGTCCTCGAGCAGGCGGTGGTGGTTGCCAATGATCAGCATCCCCAGCTCGGTGTCGGTCGGCGCCGGGCTGGGCTCCTTGCCGAGGGCGAAGCGGACCGCCTTGTCGACCTCGTCGAGGCGGCCGGCCTTGATCTTGACCATCGCCTCGTTGACCTGCTGCGGCGTCAGCGCCGCCGGGCGGACGTAGCCCTCAGCGGCCAGGTCCGTGCGCTTCTTGAAGAAGCGCTTCATGCGGTACTTGTAGTAGGTCATCTTGGCGTCGAGGAAGAATTTCCAGGTCCCGAGCACCGTGGTGTGGATCTGGTTGCCGAGGTCCTCGATCCCGTGCAGGTTGTTGCCGCCGAAGGTCAGCGCCAGCCACTCGGAGCCCGGGCCGCCCCAGAGCTTGGCCGCCATGGCCAGCTCGGTGTAGGTCTCGGAGAAGTCGGGGGCCGAGCCGAGCACGACCGGGGGCCGCGCGAACTGCTCCGGGTTACGCAGCGCGGTCCACACCCCGCCGCCCTTCTTGCCCGTGCGCAGGGTCGCGCCGTGGCCGTCGAACTGGCTGGGGGTGCCCGTCAAGCCGCCGAACCAGACCGTGCGCGGATCCTGGGGCACCGCGCGCCCGAAGGCGTCGAGCACGACCTGCCCGCCCTGAATGAACATCCGGTCCTGGTTGCGGTTGTCGTTGTCGGGGTCGACCGAGCCCTCGCGGACCACGCTGCGCACGTCCGTCGCGCGCGAGGGCACGTAGTCGATCGCGACCACGCGCTTGCCCGGGTTGAGCGAGAGGAAGGCCTTGAAGGCCGTCGCGTCGAAGGAGGCCTCGGTCGGCCAGCGCCGCTGGAAGGCCGGGTTGCGCGAGGCGCGCTGGTAGACGAAGCGCCGGAAGGCGTCGAGGGCCGCCGCGTCGGGGGGCGTGACCTGTCGCGTGTTGGCGGGGCGACCGTCGAAGGCGAGGTCGAAGAAGTCCTTGTGGACCTCGATCGCGTAGCCCTCGGCGCGCTGGGTCCAAGCCAATGCCAAGGCGCCCGCGACGAGGGCCAGGGCGAGGGAACGAAGACGCGACATGAAGGACTCCTTGGACGAGGGGCGGAATATTAAGGAGCAGCAAGGACCCTGCCCAAGCGAAATCCTGGCCGACCGAGCCGAGGAGAGCGAACTCGCTCGCTCCCCCCGATGGGAAAGATCCGACCCGCGCTTGACAGGAGACACCCGCATCGGGTCCCCTTAAGCCCAACTCGTCGCCTACGGGAGGTTTGCGCTGGTGGGCCAACCACAAACCGAGTCCCTGAATGACATCGTGTCGCGCATCGTGCTGCAACACAACATGGTCGAAGAGGACCAGCTCGAAGACGCGCTGGACCTCCAGCGCGAGATCCTCAGCACCAAGGGAGACAAGCCCTCGCTCGAGCGCGTGCTGCTCGACATGGGGATCCTGAGGGGCAAGCAGCTCAAGGGTCTGCGCTACGCGATCATCTACTACCTGGTGCGCAAGGCCGATCGCTTCTACGGCAAGATCGCCACTCAGAGCGATATCTGCGAGCAGAAGTGGGTCGACGAGGCGCTCAAGGAGCAGAAGCGGATCCACGTCAAGAAGCGCAAGCTGGTGCGCCTCAACAAGATCCTGCTCGAGAAGGGCTACATCAACTCGCGCGAGGATCGCGCGATCCTGCGCGCGATCGAGGGCATTCGCGAGCGGCGCCGCAAGCGCAAGGGGAAGAAGGGCGCCGGCAGCGACTTCGGCGGAGCGCTCGAGGACGAGGACCTCGCCGCCGACCTCTCGGACCTCGGCAGCCTCGACGACATGGGCGAGGACTACGACGCCGGCGACGCCGACCCGGAGGATCCGCAGTCGCTCGAGGAGCTCGAGGAGCTCTCGGGAATCGCTGACGTGGAAGACCTGGCGGGGATCGAGGTCGACGACACGGCCGAGCTCGACGAGGACGAGGTCCTCGACCGGCGCTCGGACATGGGCGCGATCGAAGACGACCTCGACGACGACCTCGACGACCCCAGCGACGACGACCTCGACGCCGAGGACGACATCGACCTCGACGGCGACCTCGATCTGGACGGCGACCTCGACCTCGACGACGACCTCGATCTCGACGAAGAGCCGAAGTCCAAGTCGAAGTCGAAGTCCAAGTCTCGGTCGGCCGCGGACGAGCTCGCTGACGACCTCGACGACGACGACCTCGGTCTGGGCGACCTCGACGACGACGACGACCTCGGCCTCGACGACGACCTCGACGACGACAGCGACGAGGCGCCGGTCGCCAAGAAGAGCAAGAGCAAGAGCAAGAGCAAGAAGTCCAAGTCGGCCGCCGATGAGCTCGCCGACGACCTCGACGACGACGACGACCTCGGACTCGGGGACCTCGACGACGAGCTCGGGGATCTCGACGACGACGAGCTCGGGGATCTCGACGACGACGAGCTCGGGGATCTCGACGACGACGAGCTCGGTGACCTCGACGGCGATGACGACGAGCTCGGGGATCTCGACGACGACGAGCTCGGGGATCTCGACGACGACGAGCTCGGGGATCTCGACGACGAC
>CALDQK010001291.1 GCA_937911525.1 uncultured bacterium | reverse complement strand
CCGCCGACCCCCCCGGCCGCGCCGCCTCCGCCCCCGGCCCCCGCGGCGCCCAGGGCGCCGCGCCCCTCCGTCCCGAGCGCCCCGCGCGCCGGGATCCCCGGCGGCAACGTGTTCGACGAGAACCTGAGCGACATCGCGAAGGCCGAGGCCGAGGCCGCGTCGCCGGCGCCGGCGCCGGCGCCGCCGCCCCCGCCGACCGACTTCGGGCCGGTCGAGGTCGACCCCCTCGTGGAGTCGGTCAACGACTTCGACAACGTGCCCGTCCCCAACGTGCCTATGGGCGTCGCCCCGCACGCGCCGCCAGCGGAGGTGATCGGCTCGGCCAGCGAGGACCTGATCGATCCGCGGGACGCGCCCTCCGAGGAGCGTCGGGCCCTGATCGAGTCCGCCGTCACGGACGCGGTCAAGCGCGCGCTCTCGTCTTCGAGCGACCAGGGGCCCGTGGAGCCCAGCCCCGCGTCCTCGTCTCGCGCGGCGGCCCTCGCGGCGGCCTCGTCCTTCGATCCGGCGGATCCGCGCCTGCGCCAGGCCTTCGAGCGGGCCATGGAGTCGGCCTGGCAGACCTTCCTCGAGGAGCTCCAGCGCTGAAGGGGACCGGCGGAGGGGGAAGCGCGCTGACGCGCGGAGCTGCGCGAGCCTTCTTCGCCTGGCAGCCCGCCGGCGTCGGCGCCGTCGCCGTTCCCTGCGGCTGGTGCGGTGCCGCGGGCCTGGTCCGCCTCTCCGAGAACCTGCTCGAGGCCCTCTGCCCGAGCTGCGCCAACAGCCTGGCCCTGGGGCGGGCCCGAGTCGCGCTCGCAGAGGGCGGCGCCTCCGCGCTGCGCGCTCAGCTCGAGGCGCTCGGGCTGGGGCTGGAGGGCGCGGAGGAGGAGCTCGACCTCGACCGCGTGATCGACTCGGGCTGCCTGCGTCGCGACCTGCGCCTGGTCCTCGAGCTCGAGGGCGACTCCCACCGCTATCAGGCGGCCCCCCTGCGGGAGGTCGTCATGCCCCAGGAGGTCGAGCGAGCCCTCGCCGAGCGGCGCGAGCGGGGCGGCGCCCTGAGCGAGCTCCTGGCGCGCCGGCTGCGCGCGCGCCAGGCCGCGAGCGTGCGCTCGATCGGCGCCGAGGCCGGGCTGGAGTGCTTTCAGGGCGGCCCCGTCGCCGACGACCTCCTGCCGGAGCGCGCGCGCCGCCTGCTGCGCGCCGTGCCCCTCCGTCGCGAGGGTGAGGCCCTGGTGGTCGCGGTCTACGACCCCCTCGACTCGGCCCTCCTGCGGGACCTGGAGCGGATCACGGGCGGACCGGTCCACGCGGTCCTGGGCGACCCCGCGGCGCTGGCCGCGGCCTTGCCTCCGGCCGAGGACGAAGCCTCGGCGCTCGAGGAGGACCCCCTCGCCGACAGCGAGACCGAGCTCCTCGACGCCGACGACCTGCTCCTCGAGGCCCTCGAGGAGGGCGCGGAGGAGGTGCTCCTCGAGCCTCGACCCGAGGGCGGCGCGGCGTTGCGCTTCCGGGTCTTGGGGGAGCTGCGCCGCGAGCGGAGCGTGCCGCGCGAGCTGGCTCAGGCCCTCGCGGCCCGCCTCGCCCCCGCTCCGCCCCACGGCGCGGTGGCTCGCGGGAGCGTCCGGCTCGAGGTCCACGGCTTGCCGATCTCGATCAGCTACCGCTCCGCCCAGACCACCTTCGGGCCCTCCCTGGCCATGACCATCGAGCCCGACGAGCTCGAGGACGAGGGGCTCTCCCAGCTCGGCCTCGGCCTGGAGGCCCTGGCCACCTTCGAGCAGCTCCTGGCCCAAGAGCGGGGGCTCTTCGTGCTGGGCGCCCCGCGGGCTGCCGAGCGCAGCGCGGCCTACCACGCCATCCTCGGGCGGGCCCTGCGCCAGGGCGGAGCCGTGGTCTCCCTGGAGCGGGAGGTGCGGCGCACGCTGGCCGCGACTCAGCTCCAGGTCAGCGCCGGAGAGGACTTGCGCGGCCTGCTGGAGCCTCGCCCCGACTGGGTCGGGGTCGACGGTCTGCTCGATCCGGCCGCCCTCGAGGTCGCCCTCGACATGGTCCTGGGCGGCGGAGCCGCCGTGGTGACCGTCCCGGCCTGGGACGCGCCGACGGCCCTCGCGCGACTCGAGCTGGCGGGTGTCCCGCGGACCTTGCTCGACGCCACCCTGGCGGGCGTGCTGGTCCGCCGCCGCGTCGCGACCCTCTGCCCTCGCTGTCGCTTCGAGCGCGGCCCTGGCGACTGGATCGGGCTCGGCTGCCTGGCCTGCGCCGAGCAGGGCTTCGCGGCGACCCTCCCCGTCGCCGAGCTGGCCCTCGCAGGCGGAGAGCGGGCCACGGGCGAGCGGATTCACGCGCGCCTGAGCGCGCTCGTGGTCTCGGGCGACCTGCCGCGGGGGGCGATCCTGAGCCGGACCCTCTGAACCTGGCGGGCGCCCGGAGTCGCACGGGGGGCAAAGGCTGCTCAGCTTGAAGGTGAAGTCCCTAGTAGCTAGGATCCGTCAGGGTTTAGGGCGAGCTTTGGCTCCCCTGAGGTGACGCGCCGACTGGACAGGGGTCGAAGAACTCCTGAACCTCCCCTGGTGCGGTCATCCTCATCCCCTCACAGAGGAATCAAGCGAGCCCGAATGAACGCGACGAACGACGACGACCCCCTCGGCTGGCTCGACGGCGGCGAAGACGCGAGCGGCGGTGGAGGCGGCGGCGGCGGAAGCTCCGTCCAGAACGCGGGGGAGGAGTTCCAGGACGCCCTCGACTGGCTCCAGGAGAGCTCGACCAGCGAGGAGCCCGCCCCGGCGGGTGAGGACGACGGCTTGGCTTGGCTCGACGGCGGCGAAGGCGCGGAGGCCAGCCCGGCCCTCGTCGAGGACCCCGACGAGGACGAGGCCGACGACCAGCAGTCCATCTTCTCGATGGCCCTCGACGACTTCTTCGAGGACATGGAGACGACGGCCCCGGTCCAGGAGGTCCCCGAGGCCGACAAGACGCAGGTCCAGGAGGGTCGCCGCCGCGTGCGGCGCCGCCGCTCGTCCGACGAGCAGAAGATCGACCGCGTCATGAACACGCTGGTGCGTTACCTGACGCGCAGCGACCCGATCAAGGAGTCCCAGCTCGACACGATCTTCCGCCTGACGGTCGGCAAGATCGTCGATCCGATCAGCGCCGAGGTCGTGGTCGTCTACTTCCTCAACGACAAGCAGGACGCCCACTTCGCCCACCTCTTCTATTCGAAGTCGCTCTTCAAGAACCACCCGGGCCTCGAGGACAAGTTCAACAGCAGCCTCGAGTCCCTCGGGCAGCTCAAGATCAAGCACGGCGACGGGATCATTGGGCGCTCGATCGAGGGCCGCAAGTCGATCACCTCGCTCGACGCGAGCGCCGACACCGACTTTCTCAACCACCTCGGCCGCGCGACGGGCTACGCCGTGCGCACCATGCTGACCGTGCCGATCATGGACTCGGCCATGGTCGACCAGAACAAGGCCGCCGGTAAGGAGGACCCGACCGAGGGCGTGCCGATCTACGGCGCGATCCAGGTCATGAACAAGGACCCGCTCAGCGGCGAGGAGTTCTTCAGCTATCAAGACCTGAAGCTGATGGAGACCCTCGCGGGCTACCTCGGGCGCCTGATCCACCTCAACCGCGACCCCAAGCTCGAGCGGACCGACGCCGAGATCGCGACCTACTACGCCCGGATGGCGAAGACCGAGGTCGTCGACCCCAGCAACAAGGAGCGCTGGGACTACGACCTCCGCCTGTGGGAGCTGATCGGCGAAGAGACGATCCGCAAGTACAACGTCCTCCCGGTCAAGTCGCTCTCGGGTAAGGGCGTGATGGTCATCATGGTCAACCCGATGGACATGAACCGCCGCAGCGGGTTCGAGTCCGCGACCGACCTGATCATCGAAGAGGCCTTCGTCGCGACCGAGGCCAAGATCAACGACCAGATCGGCGAGATCCTCGGCAAGAAGGACGAGGGCGGCCCCGCGGTCGGGACCGACATGTCCGAGCTGATCAGCCTCCTCGACGAGGAGAAGCCCGAGGAGAAGAAGAAGGGCTCGGCCGAGGCCAAGGAAGAGGAGAACGAGGAAGACACCGGCCTGATGAAGGTGGTCAACCAGATCATCGAGCAGGCCTACGTCCGCGACGTGTCCGATATCCACATCGAGCCGCGCATGGAGGGCGACGTCCTGGTCCGCTACCGGATCGACGGCGTGTGCCAGCCCTTCACGACCCTCCCGCGCCGCTTCGCGCGCGCGATCGTCTCGCGCCTCAAGATCATGTCGGACCTCGACATCGCCGAGCGCCGCAAGCCGCAAGACGGCAAGATCAAATACAACAAGTTCGGCAAGCTCGACATCGAGCTCCGTGTGGCGACCCTGCCCACGGTCGGCGGCGTCGAGGACGTCGTGATGCGGATCCTGGCCGCCAGCAAGCCGATCCCGCTCGACAACATGGGCTTCTCGCCCGAGAACCTGTCGAAGTTCAAGGAGTCGGTCAAGCAGCCCTACGGCCTGGTGCTGGTGGTGGGGCCGACGGGCTCCGGCAAGACGACGACCCTTCACTCGGCGCTCGGCTATATCAACAAGCCCGAGACCAAGATCTGGACCGCCGAGGACCCGGTCGAGATCACCCAGGACGGCCTCCGTCAGGTCCAGGTGCACGCCAAGATCGGCTTCACCTTCGCCGCTGCGCTGCGCGCCTTCCTCCGTGCTGACCCCGACGTGATCATGATCGGCGAGATGCGTGACCACGAGACGGCCGAGGCCGGCATCGAGGCCTCGCTGACGGGTCACATGGTGTTCTCGACCCTGCACACCAACAGCGCGCCGGAGACGGTCGTGCGTCTGCTGGACATGGGCCTCGACCCCTACTCCTTCGGCGACTCGCTCCTCGGCGTGCTCGCGCAGCGCCTGATTCGTCGCCAGTGCGGCAAGTGCAAGAAGCCGGTCGAGCTGAACGAGGACAACCTCAGCAAGCTCAAGAAGGAGTTCGGCTACGACGAGGGCTGGGACAAGTACGAGCTCGAGAAGGAGCCGGTCATGTTCGAGACCGGCGGCGAGGGCTGCGACAAGTGCGGCGGCGGTGGCTACAAGGGCCGCATGGGCATCCACGAGTACATGACCAACTCCGACGAGCTGCGCGCGATCATCTACCGCAACGGCAAGGTGGCCGAGCTGCGCGAGCAGGCGCTCAAGGAGGGCATGCTCACGCTCAAGCAGGACGGCATTCGCAAGGTGCTCCAGGGCTTCAGCGACATCACCGAGATCCGCCGCGTCTGCATCAAGTAGCCGCCTGACCCGACACCGAATCGCCTCGCTCCTCCCCTCCGCGACCGAGATCGTGTGCGCCCTGGGTCTGGGCGAGCAGTTGGTGGGCCGCAGCCACGAGTGCGACTTCCCGCCTGGACTGGAGTCGCTGCCGGTCCTGACCCGCAGTCGGGTGCGGGTCGACGGCCTCAGCGGTGAGACCGACCGCGACGTGCGTCGCCTGCTCGAGGACGCGCTCGCGGTCTACGAGGTCGACGTCGAGGCCCTCGAGCGCGCCGACCCCAGCGCCGTGGTGACCCAGGACCTGTGTGACGTGTGCGCGGTCAGCTTGAGCGACGTGCGCGACGCGCTGCAGCAGCTCGGCCGCGGCGACGTCGCGTTGATCAACCTGCACCCCACTCGCCTGAACGAGGTGTGGGACGACGTCCGCCGGGTTGGCCAGGCCCTGGGTCACTCCGAGCGAGGCGAGCGCGTCGCCGCAGAGCTCGCCGGCCGGATCGCGGCCCTCACCGAGCGCACGGCCCAGCTCCCGCGGGCGAGCGTGCTCACGATCGAGTGGCTCGATCCGGTCATGGTGGGCGGGACCTGGATGCCCGAGCTGGTGACCGCCGCCGGAGGCGAGGCGCTCGTGACCGAGCCGGGGCAGCACGCGCCGACTTTGACCCGAGGAGACCTGGCCGGCCTACGCCCCGACCTGGTGCTCATCAAGCCCTGCGGCTTCCCCCTGGCCCAAACGCGCCGCGAGCTCTCCGCCTTCTTGGAAGGGCTGTCCGGCTTGGAGTGGCCTGCGCTGAACACCGGGCGGGTCTACGTTGCCGACGGCAACGCCTACTTCAACCGGCCGGGGCCGCGCCTGGTCGAGTCAGCGGAGATTCTCGCGGCCTGTCTGCACCCGGAGGCCTGCGCCGATCTGGCCGAGCGCCACGCCGGGGCCTTCGAGCGCGTGCAGGTGCCCAGGCCATGATCGCGAGGCGCCAGGGTCCCCTCGGACTTGCCTGACACAACCGAGAGTTGTGTCTGGCACCTCCCCCGCCGCCCGCGCCGCCGACCCCGCCGCGGCCGCTCCGCGGGCCCGCGAGTGCCAGCCCGCCGAGCCGGCCGTACGTAGCGGCAGCCCCGACCCTGGGGCCGGAGCTGCCTGGCGTCGAGCTTGTGGGAAAGGGCGAGTGCTCGACTGGCTCGCGGGCTCGCCGTCAGGGCGGCGCGCCCGCGATTCGGACCTGGTGGTTGCGGAGCAAGTCGTAGGTGCCGAGCGGGAAGGCCACCTCTCGATTGCCGTCCTCGCGCATGGAGAGGGCCCCCTTGTAGAGGCCGCGGAACCACCACCAGCCGTCCACGATCTCCTTGCGCTCCTCCTTCGGCAGGCCGCGGGTGTCGAGGCGGCGCTTGTTCTTCGGGTTGGGCCAGCAGGGGCCCGCGGCGGCGAAGGGGTCGGTCTTGGCGACGTCGGCCTCGACCTGGGCTTTGTTGCCCTCGAAGGGCGGAAGGTCGTCCTCGTCGCGCTTGCCGAGGGATTGGCGGATCTTCTCGTCGAGCCGTTTGCGGAAGTGCTGGCGCATGGCCTCGAGGTCCATGTGCTCGAAACCGGGCGGGACCGCGATCGGGATCTCGACCTCCTGGGGGAGCGTCGAGCGGCTGGGACGAGGGCGGTAGACCGGACGGTTCTCCTCGCGCCAGGCCTTCATGTAGTCCTTGAGGAGCTGGGTCTGGCGGGCCCTGGTGAGCGTGGGGACCTTGCGGCCGCGCTGGCGCTTGTTCCTCTTGCCCTGGGCACGAGCCCGGAGGGTCGCGCGGTGACGCGCCTTGACCCGCTCCTCCTCGCGCTTGCGGATTCGGATCCACCGCTTGAGCGCGATCGGGTCTGTGGGTGGACGGTGCGGGGAGCGGCGGCCGCCGTAGTTGGCGAAGTCGGGGCGGGAGACCGTGAGCGTGGTGCCCAGGCCCTCAGGGAGGAACTGAACCACGTCCTTGGTCTTGGGGTCCTGGAAGGTCAGTCCGGGCCAGTGGTAGGGGCTCTTGGCCTGGCCGTCCTTGACGGGCTGGATCCAGGCGTAGAGGAGCTGCTCCAGGAGGGAATACTCGCCCCAGAGCTCGAGGGAGTGGTAGCTGCCCTGGGTCCAGACGCTCTCGCTGCGGCCGAGGTGCTGGTTGAGCCCGCGAGCGGCCATGGAGTTGAAGTGCTGAAAGAAGAGCGGCAGGTCCGAGGGGTGACCGGGCTTCGAGAGGTCGGCGATCACGACGTGGTAATGGGTGGCCTGGACGCTGAACACGAGGAGGGCGAGCCGCTTGCCCTGCAGCGCCCTGCCTAAGGCGTAGAGCAGGAGGTGCATGGTCTCGAGGCTCGGGCGCAGAAAGAAGCGGCGCTCGGCGCAGCGGCGGGAGACCGCGTGGCAGTG
>CALDQK010001290.1 GCA_937911525.1 uncultured bacterium | reverse complement strand
GGGCCGGAGACGGGGCCGGAGACGGGGCCGGAGACGGGGCCGGAGACGGGGCCGGGGCCGGGGCCGGAGACGAAGCGCAGGCGCTCGCGCTGGTCACTGCGCGCGGACTACACGCCCCCGACTCCCTTCGAGCGGGTGGCGCGCGGCGTCGTCCTGGCGCTGCTGCTGCCCCTGGCCCACCTGCCCTTCATGGTCGGGGAGCGGGGGACCAACCTGCTCGCGTTCTCCTTCTTCGCCCTGCTCTTGGGGTTGCTCGCGACGCCGAGCGCCTACGTCGAGGCCTGGCTGTCCAAGCGCTCGGTGGGCGCGCGCCTGGCCTCGCTGGTGTGGCTGCCGACGCTCCTGCTGGGCGGCGCGATCCTCGTCGTGGCGCAGGTGATCTTCACCTTGAGCCTGACCAAGGGCAGCTCGCGCGAGGCCGCCCTGGGGGAGGTGCTCCGCTTCCTGCGCCGGCTGGGCGGAGACTTCGACAAGATCGCGGGCTTTCTGCTGCCCCTCGCGCTGGCGCTCACCTTCCACTGCGTGGCTCGCATGTTCGCGCTCCGTTGGCGCTGGGCCTTCCTCGGAGTCACCCTCCTGACCCTCACGGCTGCCTTCGCCCTCCACGCGGCCACGGGCCACGCGGGCTCGCACAGCCTGACCTGGATCAGCCTCGCGGGCACGCTCTCGGCCTGCTACCCGCTGGCCGCGGTCGCGGCGTGGCGGCTCGAGCGCAGGCGCCAGGCCAGCTGGGAGGGCTAGCGCGCCGCGCTGGCCGCGGCGTCCAGCACGAGCTGCAGGCCGCGCAGGTCGCGGTAGGTCGCGACCTGCTGCTTCAGCTCCGCGCCGATCAGACGCGCGCTCTCGCCGCCGAGCTGCTCGACGCGTTCGCTGATCAGCTGGCGGGCGGTGTCGCCCAGGGGGTCGTCGGGGGGGTCCGCCGTGGAGAAGGCCACCCCGCCCAGGAGCTGGGCGGCGCGCTCGAGCTCGGCGGCCGGAACCGCGGCCGAGAGGGCCTGAACCCGGGCCTGGCCGAGCTTGCGCAGGCGCATGCTGGTGTCGACGTAGGGGCTGGGGACGTACTGCAGCTCGCGGGGCTCGCCGCCCCAGCGGAAGCTGGCGTGGAAGAGGCTGCCGAGCTCGGTCACGAGCGGGCGCCCGAGCTGGAGCGCGACCGTCTCCCAGAGCACGAGGGCCTGCTCGCCCTTGACCAGGGTCAGCACGCGCTCCCAGACCTCGCCGTCGCCGAGGGGATAGACCGCGGCGACCGCGGCGTCGACGCCCCAGCGCTCGACCTCGCCCGGGCGGAAGGCCGCCAGCTCCTGCGGCTTGGCCAGGGCCCGCGCCATGAGCAAGGTCTCGGCCCGCTGGCGAGGGGTGGCGCCGGGGGGCGCCTCGTCCCGGCGGACGCGGACGGACCAGGCGTGCTCGACCAGGCGCAGGCGGAGCTGATAGGCGTGGGGTCCACGGCCGCCGCCCAGCTCGCGCTTGGCCTGACCGGGGGTCGTGCAGCTGAAGCCGGTCGCGGGATCCCGGACCAGCAGCCCGCGCTCGCGCTGTGTGACGCGCCAGTCCTCGGCCTGGGGCTTCGGCGCGGGGGCAGGCGTCGCCGCCGCGGCTGGCGTGGCGGCGGGGCTGGGCGCCGCGGGGCTGGGCGCCGCGAGAGGTGTCGGCTCAGCCGCCGGCGCGGGCGCCGGGGCGGGGTCGCTGCACGCCAGCAGCAGGGACGCGCTCGCGAGCAGCAAGGGACGAGCAGGGAAGGATCGCGTCACGGGGCCTCTCCAGCGGGCTGCGCGAGCTCGCTCGGGGCGGCGATCCTATCTCGACGGAATGGCTTGAACAGCGCCAGGCAGGCTGGGAGGAGCAGCAGGTCCGCGACCAGCGCGCCGATCACGGTGACCTCCATCAGGAACCCGAAGGTGCGCGTGATCGGGAAGCGGCTGAAGAGCAGCGCCCCGAAGCCGAGCGAGAGGAGCACGGTCGTGGTCACGATCGCGCCGCCGGTGCCGGCGAAGGTCCGCTCCAGGGCGAGCTGGTAGACGAGCTCGGGGTCGGCGTCCTTCGCCCCCAGGCGCCACTCCTCGCGGAAGCGGACCATGAAGTGGATCGTGTCGTCGACCGCGAGGCCCAGGCTGACCGTGAACACGATCACGCTCGTGACGCGGAGGTCCATGCCCACCAGGCCCATCATTCCGAGCGTCAGGAGCAGGGGCGTCGCGTTGGGGATCATGCTGACCAGGCCGGCCCGCACCGAGCGCAGCAGGAGGCACATGATCGGCAGGATGATCGCCAGCGCGAGGAGCAGGCTGCTGAACAGGTCGCCGATCAGCTGGTTGACGCCCCGGCTCGCGACTGGGCCGTCCCCCGTCAGGCGAGCCTCGAGGCCGAGGTCCTGGGCGCGGGTCGCGTTGGCGGCGATCCAGGCCTCGATCGCGCGGAAGCGCGCCTGGAGCACCTGGGCCCCCGCGTCCGCCGCGCGAGCCGTGATCCGCAGCGCGCGCTGCTCGGGCCGGATCAAGCGGCGCAGCAGCTCGCCTCGCCCCTGCTGGTTCAAGCCGAGCTGGAGCGCGGTCATGGTCTGGACCGCCTCGGGGCGCGTCTGGGGCAGGCGCCGCTCGCCCGTGCGGGCCTGGGTCAGCTCGGCGAGCAGATCCAGCACCGAGAGCGCCGGGAAGTGCTGCTCTTCGACGGCCTCCTGCAGCTCGGCCAGGAAGCTCAGCGCGGCCGGATCGAGGATCCCGCGCCCCTCCTCCCACTCGACGAAGACCGTGACCGGAAAGATCCCCGCGAAGTCGCGCTCGAGGGCCTCGTTGGCCTGGATCAGGGGGTCGTCCTCGTGGAAGGCCTCGTAGAGGTTGTTCTCCTCCTGGACTCGCTGGGCGAAGACCAGCGCCAGCGCCAGGACCACGGCGAAGCCGAGCAGGACCCGCTTGCGATGCGCGTGCACCCAGCGGCCGAGGCGGAGCGAGAGCTCGCTCATGCGCCGGTCGGCCGCGCGGCCCGCGGGCGGGAGGTGCGGCGCCAGGTAGCTGAGCACCAGGGGCACGAACACGATCACGACCAGGTAGGCGAGCATCACCCCGACCGCGGCGTAGAGGCCGAAGCGCTTGAGGATCTCGATGCTCGCCAGGCCCAGGCTGCCGAAGCCGACCGCGGTCGTGACGCTCGTGATCAGGCAGGCCACGAGCAGGTGTCGGATCGTGATCGTGAGCGCCTCCCACTGGGGGCGGCCCGTGTCCAGCTCGTGGCGGTAGCGGATCAGGAGGTGGATCGCGTCCGAGACGCCGATCACGAAGATCAGCACCGGGAGCACGTTGTTGATGATGTCGATCGGCTCGCCGGTCCAGCCGAGGACGCCCGCCGTGAGGATCAAGGCCAGCCCGACCGCGGCCAGGGGGAGCACCACCGCGCGCAGGTCGCGGAAGAGCAGCCACAGGATCACGAGGAAGGCCAGGGCGCACACTGGGAAGAAGGTCAGCTGGTCGCTGAGCAGGCGGCGCGCGATCAGCACGCGGGCCACGGGGATCCCCGTCACCCCCACGCTGGCGCCGCTCGGCCGCTCGACGCGCGCAGCCAGGGCCAGGCAAGCGTCCACGGGCTCGACCAGGTCGTCGTAGCGCTCGCGCTCGGGTCCCACCCGCGTCAACACCAGCGCCGCCGTGGCGTCGCGACTGACCAGCCGCCCCGCGAGCAGGGGCGAGGCCAGCGCCAGCTCGCGGGCCTCCTCGAGGTCGGCGCCCGACCTGAGCAGGGGCGCGGGAGCGCGCCCCGGCGCGCTGGCCCAGGCCGTGGTCAGGTCGTCCACGCCGGCCAGGGACTCGATCCCCGCTAGCTCAGCGTGCAGGCGGCGCAGGAGCGCGACCCCCTCGGGGCTGAACACGCCGCTGGGGACCCGGACGTGGAACAGGATCACGTCGTCGTCGCGGCCGAACACCTCGTGGGCCCGGCGCAGGAACACGAACTCTTCGTCGTGGGTCTCGAAGATCCGCTGCGGGGTGGGGTCGACCCGCAGCTGGACCGCGCCGGCCAGGGCCGCGCCGACCAGGACCAGGAAGCCGAGCAGGGTCCACACCCGCGCCTTGGCCAGGCGCGCGGCGATCGAGTCCGGGGCCGGCGGCGCCGAGGCAGGGGTCGCTGGAGGTGCTTCGCTCACGCGGGCGCATTCTCTCCGCGGGTCCGACGATCCCCAGCGTCAGGGAGAGAGCCCTGCGCAACCACTTGGTTCCCTCCCGCGCCCTCGCGCTCGCTAGACTCGTCGGCGCGAGGGGGGCGAGTGGAGCGGATCGGCAGCTACGAGCTGCGGGAGGAGCTGGCGCGCGGGGCCATGGGCGTGGTCTATCGCGCCTTCGAGCCCTACCTGGAGCGGGACGTGGCGCTCAAGGTGCTCCCCCAGGAGGACCTGCGCGAGAGCGAGTCTCAGCGCCGCTTCCTGCGCGAGGCCCGCGCGCTGGCCCGCCTGCGTCACAGCAACATCGTCGCGATCCACAGCGCCGGGGTCCTGCCCGAGCAGGGCTACCCCTACCTCGTGATGGACCTGCTCGAGGGCGGGACCCTCGAGCAGCTGATCGAGCGCGAGGGCGGCCACCTCGACCCGGGCCTGGCCGTCCGCCTCGGCCGGCAGCTCGCCGACGCCCTCTCCTACGCGCACGAGCGCGGCGTGCTCCACCGCGACGTCAAGCCGCAGAACGTGCTCCTCGACCAGGGCGACGCGGTCCTGACCGACTTCGGCCTCGCCAAGCTCTACGACGCCGGCGCCGACGGCCTGACCCGCTCGGGCGACCGGGTCGGGACCCCGGCCTACATGGCGCCCGAGCAGGCACGCGGGCAGCAGGGGCGAATCGGGCCCAGCACCGACGTCTACGCCCTCGGGGCGATCCTCTACCGCGCGCTGAGCGGAGCGCTCCCCCACAGCGCCGACTCGATCGTGGACCTCTTCGCCAAGATCGAGCGCGAGGAGCCGGTCCCCCTGCGCCAGCTCAACCAGCGCGTCGACCCAGCGCTGGCCGAGATCGTGCACCGCTGCCTCGCCAAGCGCCCCGAGGAGCGCTTCCCCAGCGCCCGCAAGCTGCAGGACGAGCTGGCGGCCTGGGAGGCGCGGCGGGCGAGCGACCAGACGGTCCGGGCTCAGCGCGGTGACCTCGCCCTGCCCGAGGCCAGCGCGCCCGCCGCGCGGCCCGAGCCGGCCCGCGGCGCCAAGCGCTCGTGGGGGCTGGGCCTCGGCCTGGGGCTGG
>CALDQK010001289.1 GCA_937911525.1 uncultured bacterium | reverse complement strand
GAGATCGCTCGCGGGGGGCAGGGCGTCGTGCTGCGCGCGCGGCACCGGGAGCTGGGGCACCTCGTCGCGCTCAAGCTCCTGATCGGCGGCGCGGCGGTGCAGCTCAAGCGCTTCCGCCAGGAGGCGAAGGTCCTCGCGCGACTGCGCCACCCGCACATCGCGCGGGTGACCGACCTCGGCGAGCACGGCGGGACTCCCTTCCTCGCGATGGACCTGATCGAGGGGCAGGACCTGGCCAGCCGGGTCGCCAACGGGGGGCCGCCGCCGCTGGCGTGGAGCGCGCGCGTCCTGGCGCTGATCGGGCACACGCTCCACTACTGCCACGGCCAGGGGATCGTGCACCGCGACCTGAAGCCGGCCAACGTCCTGATCGAGGCCGGCAGCGAGCGGCCGGTGCTGGTCGACTTCGGCCTGGTCCGGCGCGACGCCCAGCAAATGGCGCTGGGGAGCCTCGACCAGGGGCCGCTCTCGCTGACCGGCGAGCTGAAGGGCACGCCCTCCTTCATGGCGCCCGAGCAGGCGAGCCCCGATCGCTACGGCGCCGTGAGTCCAGCCACCGACGTCTACGCCCTCGGCGCGACGCTCTACTTCTTGCTCACGGGCCGCCCGCCCTTCGGGGGGGAAGGCCTGGTGCAGGTCGTGCGCCAGGTGATCGCCGAGCCAGCCCCTGATCCGCGCCACGTCGCGCCGGGGCTCCCGCCTGGGGTGGCCGAGTTCTGCCTGCGCTGCCTGGCCAAGGACCCGCGCCAGCGCCCCGCCGACGCCGCCGCGGCCGCGCGCGAGCTGGCCGCCGCGGCGGGAGTCAGCGTCGAGGTGCCCGACGCGGGGGGGTCGGGTTCCGACTCGGGCTCCAGCGCCCCCACCCGGGCGGGGCGCCCCAGCGGGCGGCTCGGCCTGCCCGGCCAGACGATCGCGGGCTTCGTGGTCGGCGAGGAGCTGGGCCGGGGCGGTATGGGCGTCGTCTACCGCGCGCAGGGGCCCGATCGGGCCGGCGCGCTCAAGCTCCTGCTCTCCTCGACGCCGCGCCGCGTCGAGCGCTTCCGGCGCGAGGCCGAGGTGCTGAGCTTCCTGGGCCGCCACCCGGGGATCGTCTCGCTCCTGGCCTCGGGGGAGTGGCAGGGTCACCCCTACCTGGTCATGGAGCTGCTCGAGGGCCCGACCTTCGCCGAGCACTGCCAGCAAGTCAGCCAAGAGGAGGCGCTGGCCAGCCTGGCGCGCGTGGCCCGCGCCGTGCACTTCGCCCACGAGGCGGGCGTGATCCACCGCGACCTCAAGCCGACCAACATCATGTTCGGCGCCGGCGGGCCCGTGGTGGTCGACCTCGGCCTGGCCCACGACGACCAGGAGCTCTCGGACCTGACCAAGACCGGCGACCTGGTTGGCACGATCGCCTACATGGCCCCCGAGCAGCTGCACGGCAAGGGGATCGACCGGCGCACCGACGTCTACGCCCTGGGCGTGATCCTCTACCGCCTCCTCAGCGGACACCCGCCCTTCGAGGGGCCGCCCTTGGCGGTGGCCGTCCAGATCAGGACCGCCGAGCCCGAGCGCCCCCCGGGCCCGCCCGCCCTGGTCGAGCTCTGCCTGCGCGCGCTGGCCAAGGACCCCGCCGAGCGCCCCCAGACGGCAGAGGACTTCGCGCGGGGCCTCCTGGCCGAGGAGCGCGGAGGAGGCGGGCGCTGGTCGCGACCCTGGCTGAGCCTCGGCCTCGCGGCCGCCCTCGTGTTCAGCCTGGCCGCCCTGGGGGTGGTCTCGAGCCGCGCCCCCCAGCCGGCGCGGCCCTTCGAGCACGCCCTGGCCGAGGCCCGCGCCGGACGCTTCGATCGCGCCGCGCTCGCCGCGCTCGAGGCGCCCCCCGACCACGGGCCCGCCCTGGCCCTGCTCCGCGCCTTGGCCAGCCCCGAGCCGGCCGAAGCCCTCCGTGAGCTCGAGCCCTCCCCGGCCCGGGACCGCCTCCTCGCCGAGCGCGCGCCCGCGGCCGAGTCCTTGCAGCTGCTCGAGCACGGAGCGGGCGCCCCGCTGCCCTGGGCGCCCGCGGACCCCCTCGGCGCCTACCGCGCGCTCCTGCTCCGCCCCGAGGCCTCGCCCGCGACGCTGGCGCGGGTGCGCCTGAAGCTGGCCGAGCTCGCGCCCGCGGCCGAGCAGGCCGACCACCTCCGCGCGGCCTACGAGCTCGACGCCCGGGTCGCCGTCGACGCCAGCTCGCTCGAGCCCCTCTTGGCGGCGGCGCGCGCCGGGATCGAGCTGGCGCCTCCGCAGCCCGCGGCCCTGCGGCGGGCGCGCGACGACCTGGTGATCGTGCGCCTCCTGCGACCCGACCAGACCCTGCCCCGCGAGCTCCTCGAGGCCCTCGCCGAGCACGCCTTCGGGTTCCGCCGCGACCTGGGCGAGGCGGCGCTGCCCGGGCTCTACCGCTTCCGCCATCGTCCCGGCGCCCGCGAGACCCTGCTCGCGCCGCTCCCCGCCGAGCGCGCCCGGGCGGCCCGCGTTCGGGAGCCCAAGACCTACCCCGAGGGCTACAAGCCCTTCCTCGACGAGCTCAGCACCTGGCGGATCCCGGACCGGGCCCGCACCAACGAAGACCTGCTCCTCTTCCAGCCGGCCCTCGGCCTGTGCTGGTTTCGCCTGGGCGTGAACCTGCACAGCCTGCGCGAGCTGACCCGGAGCGAGTTCGTGGTGCGGACCGGGCTGGCGCGGCTCGAGGAGGGAGATCGCCGCCACTGGGACTACGTCCTCGCGCAGAACCTGGTCGAGCTAGGCCGCGCGGAGGAGGCCTATCCCCTGCTCGAGGCCGCGGTCGAGCGCGTCGAGGCCAGGGGGCGCATCGACTACTGGCAGACCAGCTTGCTGATCGAAGCCTGCCTGGCGGCCGACAAGCCGGCCCGGGCCTTGGTCCAGGTGGAGAAGCTGCTGCGGGCCTATCCCGACAAGTCCCACGCTCGCTTCCTCCACGCCGACGTCCTGTGGGCGCTCGGGCGCAAGGGAGAAGCCCAGGCCAGCCGCGAGCGCGCGCAAGACCTCGAGCGCGTGGAGCGCGGCCGCTGAGTCAGCTCGCGAGCTGGACGACCTCGCTCTCGTTGGCCAGGTCCCGCAGGGCCTGCGCGAAGACCTGGAACTCGGCGTCCGCGAAGAGGACGTAGCGGACCTCTTCGACCTGCCCTGCCAGGAGCGCGTCCCGGATCACCACCAGCGCGATCTGGGCGGCTCGAGCGATGGGGAAGCCGTAGACGCCGCAGGAGATGGCGGGAAAGGCGATCGAGCGGCAGCCCTCGGCGGCCGCTACCTCGAGGCTGCGGCGATGGGCGGAGGCCAAGAGCTCCTCGTCTCGCCCTTCGTTTCGCCCGTAGATCGGCCCGACGGCGTGAATCACCCGCTCGGCCTGGCGGAGCCCGAAGGCCGGCGTCGCCACCGCGTCCCCGGTCGGGCACCCGCCGAGCTCGCGGCAGGCCTCGAGCAGCTCGGGGCCCGCGGCCCTGTGCACGGCCCCGTCCACGCCGCCGCCCCCGCGCAGGCCGCTGTTTGCGGCGGTCACGATGGCCTGGACGGATTCGCTCGTGATGTCGCCCTGGACCAGGGTCAAGGAACCGGCTCCAATCCGGGCGGAGAGGGGGTTCGAGCGCGTGTTGGACATCCTGGAATCCTCTCGTTCCCGAGGCTTGTCAGCGGGGCAATGGCTCAATACCATACGCCCCCCTTACAGGGGATATGGAGCCCTTTCGTGAAGAAGAGAATTCGCAAGAGTTCGCTGATCAAGCGGCGTCGGCACGGCTTCCGTAGCAAGCCGAAGAGCCACACCCCTCGTGGCACTAAGCGCAAGAACATCAAGCTGATGCTCAAGGCGCGCCGGAAGCGTCGCGCTCGGGTCGCTGGAAAGACCTGATCGAGCGCGCGGCTTGCCGCGCACCGCATGATCGGCAACGAGCCAACACGTCGCCCCACTTGCTGGATGCCCCTGGCGCCAGCGTGGGGTAGCGTCGTGTACGCCCCACACAGCACGGATTTCTAGTGGCCGACGACACCGCGGGCGGCGATGACCTCTTCTCGAAGCGACTCCTGGTCGTGAGCGGGAAGGGCGGCGTCGGGAAGACCGTGATCACCTCCGCCATGGCGTTGATCGCCTCGGCCCGGGGCATGAACGTGCTCCTGATCAAGATGGACGATCAGGGCCGCACGGCGCAGCTCTTCGAGAGCGAGCAGCCCGTCGGCGACGTCGTGACCCCCCTGCGCGAGAGCATCTCGGCGATCAACCTCGACCCGATCACGGTCGTGGCCGACTACTTCACCAAGCAGCTGCGCGTGCGCTCGCTGGTGAAGCACATCATGGGCAGCAAGCTCTTCCAGAACTGGTTCCGCGTCTCGCCCGCGATCAAGGAGATGATCTGTCTGGGCAAGGTGTGGGACCTGGTCGAAGAGAAGTCCTGGTGGCGCAAGCGCTTCGTGTGGGACCTCGTGATCTTCGACGCCCCGGCCACCGGCCACGGCCTGGGCTTGTTGCGCTTGCCCGAGCAAGCCAGCAAGCTGCTGATGGGCCCCCTGCGGACCAACGCGCTGGGGGTGCAGGCCATGCTCGAGAACACCAAGACGACCGCGCTCATGATCGTGACCCTCCCCGAGGAGATGCCGGTCAACGAGGCGGTCCACTTCTACGACCAGGCGCGCACCAAGACCCGCGTGCCCCTGGCCGGGATCGTGCTCAACGCCGTGGCGCCGGACCGCTTCGGCCAGGACGAGGCGCCCGAGGTCGAGCCGGTCCTCGCCGAAGCCCCCGCCCAGGCCGCGCTGAGCGCCGTCCTCGGCGGCGAGAGCGAGGGCGCCGCGACGGCGCTCGCGACCGCCGCCGAATACAGCAGCTCGCGGGCGCGGCTCAGCGCCCACTACCGCCAGCAGCTCAAGGCGCGGATTCGACTCCCCCTGATCGAGGTGCCCTACGTGTTCGCCGAGGCCTTCCGCTTCCCCCAGCTCGAGCGCGTGGCCGGCCTGCTCGAACGCCAGCTGATCGAGAGCGGGCTGCTCGCCGAGGCCAGCTCGTGAGCGACAAGAGCCCGCTCGAGCGCCTCCTCAATGAGAAGCAGATCCTGATCTGCTGCGGCTCGGGCGGCGTGGGCAAGACCACGACCTCGGCCTCGCTGGCCCTCGCGGCCGCCGTGCTGGGCAAGAAGGCGGTCGTGTGCACGATCGACCCGGCGCGCCGCCTGGCCAACTCCCTCGGCTTGACCGAGCTCAACAACGACCTGGTGCAGGTCAGCGCCGAGCGCTTCGAGGCGGCCGGCTTCGCGCCCAAGGGCTCCCTGCACGCCCTGATGCTCGACACCAAGGGCACCTTCGACAAGCTGATCGGCCGCTACGCCACCAGCGATGAGGCCCGCGAGACGATCTTCAACAACCGCTTCTATCAGCAGATGAGCAGCACGGTCGTCGGCAGCTCGGACTACATGGCGATGGAGAAGCTCTACGAGCTGCACGAGGAGGGGGACTTCGACCTGATCGTGCTCGACACGCCCCCGACCAAGCACGCCATCGACTTCCTCCAGGCGCCCAAGCGGATGTCGGAGGCCTTCGACCGCTCGACCCTGGAGATCTTCCTCAAGCCCTGGGCCGAGACGAGCAAGAGGTCCTTCGGCTTCCTCGGCCGAGCCCTGAACCGAATCGTCAAGAAGGTCGACAGCCTGCTCGGGCTGAAGTTCGTCGAGGACCTCGCCGACTTCTTCCGCGCCTTCGACGGCATGTACGACGGCTTCCGCGGTCGCGCTCAGCGCGTCGACTCCCTCCTGCGCGAGTCCTTCACCAGCTTCTGCGTGGTGACTTCGCCCCAGCCGCTCGCGCTGGAGGAGGCGACCTACTTCTGCGATCGCCTGCGCGAGTTCTCGATGCCCCTCGACGCGGTGATCGTGAACCGCGTCCACACCAGCTCGCTCACCGCGCTGGACGAACGAGCCCGCCTGCGGACCCGGCTCCATGAGCCGGGGCCGACCCAGCTCCTGGCCGCCGCCCGCGAAGCCGGGGCCGGCGCGCCGCCTCAGCTCGAGGCCCTGCTGAAGGCCTTCCTCGACCACGAGCTCCTCGCCGCCGGCGACCACACTCGGATCGAGAGCCTCCGCCAGGGCTCCGCCGAGGGTCTGGTGGTCCACGAGGTCCCCAGCTCGAGCAAGGACATTCACGACCTGAGCGGGCTGCGCTGGGTCGTCGATCAGCTGCTGCGGGCCGAGCCCCTGTGACGGCCCTCCAGCGGGAAGACGTGCGACGGGCGCTGGTCGTCAGCTCGGCCTACAAGCCCGAGGGCCAGGACGTGGCGCGCGCGATCGTCACCTGGCTGGAGCGCGCCGGGGTCGACGTCATCCAGGACATCGACGGCAAGGAGGACCTGAGCGTCCTCGCCAAGGGCGCCGACCTCGCGATCTCGGTCGGCGGCGACGGGACGATGCTCAGCACGGCCCGCCGAATGGCGGAGACCCAGGTCCCCACGATGGGCGTCAACCTGGGCAAGCTCGGCTTCCTGGCCGAGTTCAACGAGCGCGAGGTCCGCGAGTGGATCGCGGGCCGCCGCCAGCTCCCGCTCACGGTCACTCCGCGGATGCGCCTTCGCTGCAGCGTGATGACCAGCCAGGGCGAGATCAAGCAATACGCCCTCAACGACGCGGTGGTCAACCAGGGCCTCGTGACCCGCCTGATCACGATCAAGATGAGCGTCGACGACCAGCACGCGATCCAGTACCGGGCAGACGGCTTGATCGTATCGACCCCGGTCGGCTCGACGGCCTACTCGCTCTCGCTGGGCGGACCGATCCTGACGCCCGAGATGAAGTCCTTCATCGTGACGCCGATCGCCCCCCACGCGCTGACCAACCGCCCGATCGTGGTCACCGGCGAGGCGACCCTGCGCTTCAAGCTGATGACCGAGGTCCGCGAGGCCGCGATCGTGCTCGACGGGCATGAGACCCTCCCGCTGGCCTGCGGCGACGTGTTCGAGATCCGCCGCGCGACCAACGACTTCCTGCTCGTCGGCTCGACCAAGCGCAGCTACTACTACCTGCTCCGCAGCAAGCTCGGCTGGGGCGAGAACCCGCGCTACCAGGGCGAGCAGCGCGAGCAGAACCAGGAGGAGGAGTCGTGAGCGACGCCAAGGGCCTCGACCCGCGACCCCCGAGCTGGTCTCGCACCGAGCTGGCCGAGCTGATGCTCCCCCACCAGGCGAACGTGCTCGGCAAGGTGTTCGGCGGCACGATCCTGGCCATGATCGACAAGGGCGCGGCCACCGCCGCGATCCGCCACGCCGGCCACGTGTGCGTCACGGCCCAGGTCGACCAGATCACCTTCCAGGGTCCGATCGAGATCGGCGAGGTGATCCGGGTCGTCTCCCTGGTCACCGCGGTGGGCCGGACCTCCCTCGAGGTCGAGGTCGAGGTGTTCGCCCTCGACGCCCTCAGCGGAAAGGAGCGGCTGACCAACACCTGCTTCGTGACGATGGTCGCGGTGGGCGAGGACGGCAGGCCGACGCCTGTGCCCCCCCTCGAGCTGACCAACGAGGAGCAGCGGGTGCGCAACGCCGCAGCGCTGGCCCGCATGGCCGAGCGCCGGCAGCGTCGCTCCGGCTAGCCGCCGCTCCAGCTAGCCGCTGTTGGACTGGCGCTCCAGCTGCCTCCAGCGCTGGACGACCGCGTCCTCGAGCTTGGCCGTGAACTGAGGGTCCTGGGCATCGGGCACCTCGGCCGCCGGCAGCTCGACCACCCCGCGATAGGTCACGTGGAACACGCGCGGGTCGATCGGGCTGTTGCGGTCGTCGAGGATCTCGTAGACCCCGAAGCTCCAGCGCTGCTTCGCCTCGGCCCGGTCGGGGGGGAAGGACTGGATCAGATACTTCGAGAAGTGCCAACTAACGCCCACGTCTCTCCTCCGATCTGAGCTCGGGTCCAGGACCCGAGTCGGGGAGGCAGTATAAGGTGCTCGTCCTCCGCAGTGGGAAAGCCACCGTTGGGGAGGACGACGAGCGGGCCGTGCTCGTGGACGGAGCCTAGTGGGCGCCAGCCGCGAGGAAGCGCGCGGCGATCTCGGGCTGACCGAGCTGCTGGTAGGCACGCGCCGAGAGCTTGCGGCCCTCCTTGCTGACACCTGTCAGCTTTTCGACTTCTGCCAACGCCTTCAACGCCGAGACGGGGTCCTGCTCGACGCAGGTGCGGGCGATCTTCAGGCAGGCTTCGGCCACGCAAGCATCGGCATAACGCGCATACACGGCAGCGGCCTTGCGGAACTTGCCACGCTTGACGAGGCGGTCACCGACCTCGAGGTAGCGGCTGGCTGGGCTGTGTTGGATCATCTCAGTCCCCCAAGAGTGCCGGGAATTCAGCAATGGGAGTGCCAGCGGGCTTTTACGACTTCTAAAGGACTTAGCATCCGAAGAAGCGTCCAGCCATCAACGAGGGGTCTTCAGATTCTTGAGAGGTGTCAAGAAGTTAGCCGTGGAAGACCTGGCGTCAGTTCTACCTAAACGTCGAACATTCAACTGCTTGAGTGTCAGTTTCCATTTTTGGCGGATGGCGCGCACGATGGTCGCGCCGTCTCATCCGCTTGTCCCATCGTCTCTTGTCCTGTGGAGAAGGTGTCATGTCCGACCCCCTGAGCCCTGACCTCGACCACCGCTCCGCCGCAGACGTGGCGCTGGGAGCGCGATTCCGCGCCCGGGAGGCCGACTGGCGCCAAGGGGCGGTGATCTATCAGGTCTTCGTCGACCGCTTCGCGCCGAGCGCCGACTTGGCTGCGAAAGAGCACCTCTACCCATCGCCCAAGCGCCTGCGCAGCTGGGACGAGAGACCCCAGGTCGGTCAGGAGGTCCCTGAGGCGGGCCTCTGGACCCACGAGCTCGACTTCTGGGGCGGCGACCTCGCGAGCGTGCGCACCCGGCTGGACCACCTGGAGGCGCTCGGGGTCGAGGTGCTCTACCTCAACCCGATCCACGTGGCCTACACCAACCACAAGTACGACGCAGAGGACTACTTCGGGGTCTCGCCCGAATACGGCACCCGGGCCGACGTCGCGGCGCTCGCCGACGACCTCCACGCGCGCGGCATGAAGCTCGTCCTCGACGGGGTGTTCAACCACGTCGGACGGCGCGCTCCCTGGTTCGAGCAGGCGCGCGCCGGCGCCAGCCCAGCGCAGGACTGGTTCTACCTGGGCGAGGAGTTCGCCCACGGCTACCGCGCTTGGTACGACGTCGGCAACCTCCCCGAGCTGCGCCTCGAAGCGCCGAGCCTGAGGGCGCGGCTGTGGGGCGACGCCGACAGCGTGGTGCAGGGCTACCTGCGCGAAGAGGGGGTCGACGGCTGGCGCCTCGACGTGGCCTTCGACCTCGGCTTCCGCTATCTGAGCGAGCTGCGCGCGGCCGCCCACCTGGCCAAGCCCGGCTCGCTGGTGGTGGGAGAGGTGTGGAACTACCCGCCCGAGTGGCTGGCCCACCTGGACGGGATCTTCAACATGACGATCCGCGAGCTGACCTTGGCCCTCGCCCGAGGGCAGGTCAGCGGCGCCCACTTCGGGCGAGCCACCGAGACCCTGGTGGCCGACGCCGGCCTCGAGCGGCTGCTCAAGTGCTGGCTGATCCTCGACAACCACGACACCCCCCGGCTCGCGACCGAGCTCCCCGAGGCTTGGCAGCGTGAGCTGGCGCAGGTCCTCCAGCTCACGCTCCCGGGAGCGCCGCAGCTCTACTACGGGGTCGAGGCGGGGATGGAAGGCGGACCCGACCCCGAGATGCGCGGCCCCATGGACTGGGAGCGCGCGGTCCCTGGCGAGCCTGAGTTCGACCGCCTGCGCGAGCTGCTCGCGATCCGCCGCGAGCGACGCGCGCTGCGCATCGGTGACTTCGTGCGCCTGGACAGCGAGTCCTTGCTGGCCTTCGCGCGCAAGACCGATCGCGTGAGCGAGTCGGTGTTCGTGATCGCCAACCCCAGCGCCGAGACGGTGCGCGAGACCCTCGTGCTGCGCGACTCCAAGCTCATGAGCCACGCCCGCCTGCGCGAGCTGCGCGCGCGCGAGCGCGTGATCGAGACCACCTGCGGCTTGGCGCGCGTCGAGCTCGCGCCGCGCGAGGTGCTTCTGCTCGGGGTGGAGGTGCCGAGCACGCACGAGTACTCGCCTTACAAGCGAATCCAGTAGGGGCGGTCCTGCCGACTTGTTCCCAGCACGCTCTCGGACAATGATCCACACATGGTCGAGGCGATCCCAGCAGGGACGACGCTCCAAGAGCGCTACATCATCACCCAGTGCATCGGCGCGGGCGCCCACGCCCGGGTCTACGCCGGGGTCGACACCCAGACCAGCCGAGCCGTCGCCCTCAAGGTCACCCACCGCCGTGATCCGGAGCTCTTGGCTCGTTTCCGCCGCGAAGCGCTGATCTGCGCGCGCTTGGGCGCGGAGACCGCGGGGATCGTCCGCTGCCACGCCTATCACGACCTCCCCGAGGGCGGCGCCTTCCTCGTCCTGGACCTCATCGAGGGAGCGGAGCGCCTCGACCTCGACTCGGGCAGCCGCGAGGAGCGCCTCGACCTGATCGAGAGCCTGGCGGGCAGCGTGGCGTGGTTGCACGAGCGCGGCGTCATTCACCGCGACCTCAAGCCCGCCAACGTCCTGCGGGACGGACGCGGCCGGCTCTACCTCTCCGACTTCGGCCTCGCCAAGGAGCTCGGCGCCCCCGAGCACGCCTCCGACGCAGGCCTGACCCACCGCAACGCCTCCCTCGGCACGCCGGCCTACATGCCTTTGGAGCAGTTCGAGAACGCGCGCGACGTCGACCGCCGCGCCGACGTGTTCGCGCTGGGGGCGATGCTCTTCCGCACCTTGACCGGGATCACCCCCTATCGAGGAGACGCGGTGGAGGTCCTCTCGGACCAGATGCGGGTGCGCCACACCGATGCCGCTCCCCCGCGCCCCAGCAGCTTCGACGCCAGCGTGCCGCCAGCGCTCAACGCGCTCTGCTTGGCAGCGACCGAGCTCGACCCCGCGCAGCGCCTGCCAGACGCGGGCGCGTTCCTGGAGGCGCTCCGCAAGGCACGCCGCGGAGAGGCCCCCGGTGGCCCTGCTCCTAGCCGGCGCCTCTCGTCGGGCCGCATCACCCTCGACAAGCTCCAGCTCGTGATCGGGGGTCAACCACGCGAGCTCGCGATCCTGCGCGAGTTCAGCGAGAGCGACGCCGGCCTGCGTCGCTTCGACGTCGTGTATGCGAAGCGCTCCGCGCGGGTGGTCCTCCTCTCGCCCTCAGCGACCCGCGACGACGACCGCCGCCTGGCTCATGAGGCTCAACTCTACGAGCAGCTCTCTGGCGACTTCACCTGGCGGCCGCTGGCGAAGGTCGAGAGCGGCCTCTTGCTCGAGCGCCCCCTCGACCTCCCCACCTTCGAGTTCCCCTGGCCGCCCGCGCTGGTGATCGACCTCGGGCTCGACCTCCTCGCGGCCCTGGTCGAGCTCCACGAGCTCGGCTTCGTGCACTGCGGGATCGCGCAGGCGGCCTGCGGGCTCCGCGGCGCCAGCTGGAGCTCCCTGCGAGAGCTGCGCGAGGCCGTGAGCAAGGGGGCGAGCCGCCTGGTCCTGGGCAGCTTCTCCCAAGCCCGCTCCAAGGCCTTCCTCCGGCGACTGGACGAGGGGCACCCCGACGGCGGTGGCCTCCCCCCTCCGCTCCCCTCGGAGGAGGGCGCTCCGCCTGAGACCGTGCTCCGCCCAGCCAGCGACCTCTGGGCGGTCGGTCGGCTCCTCGGGCGAGCGCTCGGCCCGCGCGCCGAGACGATCCCCGCCCCGCTCGGTGGGCGACTCAGGGAGCTCCTCGAGGAGCTCTCCCACCCCGACCCCGAGCACCGCCCGGGCGCCGAAGAGGCGCGGGCGATCTTGGCCGACCTGGGGAGGGCCGAGGAGGTCGAGGGCGATCTCCTGCGTCAACGTGCCCTCTAGCCCTGACTCCGACCACAGGTCGGGCCAACTTGCGATAGTGGTGGCATGTCCTGGCGGGACGTCGAAGACCTAGACCCCTACGTGATCGCGAACCTCGAGCAGCCGCTCCTGGTGCTCGAGCAGAACCGCGTCGCGGCTCTGAGCGTTGGCCTGCGCCAGCTGCTCGGCCTCGAGGAGGTGCTCGAGTGGGTCGACCTCCCCCTCGAAGAGCTCGGGCCCCACGCGATCTCGGCGGCCTTGGCGAACCTGCTCAGGGCCTGCAACGAGGAGGAGGAGGCAGCTCAGCTGGCGCGGGCCGGCAAGCGCCTCTTCCTGCTCCAGGGCTGGCAGCTGCGCCGGCGGGGGGGACCGCGGACCACGATCTGCGCCTTGAGCGACTTGAGCTCCAAGGCGGAGGCCAACGCGCAGCTCGTGCGCAGCTCCGTGCTCCAGATGGCGGGAGAGTCCGAGGCGACCAACATGCGCCTGCACGGGCTGCGAATGATCGGCAACACGCCGAGCATGCGCCAAGCCTGGAAGCGCCTGCGCCAGGTCGCTGGCCTCGAGATCCCGGTCCTCCTCAGCGGCGAGACCGGCACCGGCAAGAGCGCCGCGGCCAAGGCGATCCACACCCTCTCCGCTCGCCGCGACGGCCCCTTCGAGTCCCTCAACTGTGCCTCCATCCCGGCCAACCTGGCGGAGAGCCAGCTCTTCGGGCACGTCCAGGGCGCCTTCACCGGCGCGACCCAGGACCGCAAGGGGGTGTTCGAGCTCGCCGACGGCGGCACGATCTTCCTCGACGAGATCGCTGAGCTCGACAACCAGACCCAGGCCAAGCTGCTCGAGGTCCTCGAGAGCGCTCACGTGCGGCCCGTCGGCGCCGAGCGCGACCGCCCGGTGAACTGCCGGCTGATCACGGCCACCCACCGCGACCTGCGCCGCGAGGTCGCCGAGGGCCGCTTCCGCGAAGACCTCTACTACCGCATCCGGGTGTTCGAGCTGGAGTTCCCCCCGCTGCGGGACCGCGAAGAGGACGTCACCCTCCTGGCTCACTTCTTCGCCCAGGAGCTCGCGCGCGAGCTCGGCCGCCCGGTCCCCCGCTTCGCCGAGGCGGTCCGCACGCGAATGACCGAATACGAGTGGCCGGGCAACCTGCGCCAGCTGCGCAACGCGATCCAGTTCGCGCTCGTGACCGCCGAAGAGGAGGTCCAGCTCAACGACCTCCCCCCCGAGGTCCGCAGCGCCGCCAAGCCGGAGCGCCCCAAGCTCGACAAGGAGCGGATCGAAGAGGCGCTCAAGCAAGCCAAGGGCAAACGCGTCGAGGCCGCCCGCCTCCTCGGAGTGAGCCGCGTGACCCTCTGGAAGTGGATCAAGAAGCTCGACATCTCCGTCGAGCTGTAACTATGGGGGAGCTGCGCTCCCGCCGGACTCGGGGGCCGGACTCGGACTCGGACTCGGACTCGGACTCGGACTCGGACTCGGACTCGGACTC
>CALDQK010001288.1 GCA_937911525.1 uncultured bacterium | reverse complement strand
TGGTCGTGTCGCACTCGAGCGGCCAGTCCGCGAGGCGCTCGCGGACCTTGGCGAGCTCGGCGCTGGCGGCCTCCTGGGCCCGGCGGCGCTCGTCGCCGCTGAGCCCCTCGGGCAGCACGTGCAAGAGCGTCGCGCGGGCGCCCTCGGCCTTGGCCAGGAGGCGGTGGAGGGGAACGAGCGCCGACTCGGAGAGCTCGGAGCAGTCGAGCGGGACGAGGACCTTGCGGAACACGAACGCCTCCTTTGGGGGTCGCTTGACGTGGCTGACGAGCCTACCTTGGAGCATGGGCCGTGCACGAGTGTGCCTGCACGTCGCCTTGGCTGGAGGAGCGAATGTACGCCCGCGCGCTGTTGCCGACCGACGGAAGCGAACTCGCCCGCACGGTGCTGGAGCCCCTCCGTGGGTTCCTGCGCGAGGGAGCCGCGATCACCTTGCTGACGGTCGTTGAGACCGAAGCCGACGCCCCCGCCGCCGAGGACTCCCTCGAGAGCCTGCGTCCCGAGCTCGAGGCCGAGGGCTACGAGGTCCACCTCCGCTCCGCGAGCGGGGCGCCCGGGCCGGCGATCCTGAGCGCCCTGCGCGGGGGCGAGTTCGACCTGCTCGCGATGACCTCCCACGGCCGGACCGGGCTGCGGCGGATCTTCGCGGGCAGCGTGACCGAGGAGGTGATGCGCGAGAGCCCGACCCCGCTCCTCGTCACGACGCCCCGCACCCAGGTTCGCCCGCGCAACGGCCGCCTGCTGGCCTGCCTCGACGGCTCGTCCCGCGCGACCGAGCTCTTGCCGCTCGTGTCCTCGCTCGCCGGGCAGCGCGCCGACGGCCACGTCGTGCTCCTCGAGGTCGAGACCTTCTACAGCCCCGAAGGCACCAAGCTCAAGCTGCGCAGCAGCGCCGAGGTCGCCCGCGAGCTCGCGCCGCACGCCCGCGAGCTCAACGACGCCGGCGTCGGGACATCGATCCGGGTCGAGGTCGGCGACCCCGCCGGACGGATCCTGCGCGCCGCCGACGAAGAGGACGTGGACGCGATCGTGCTCTGCACGCACGGCCGCCGCGGGCTGCTCCGCTTCTGGACCGGCTCGGTGGCCGAGACCGTGCTGCGTGAAGGCACCCGTCCCTTGCTCGTGTTGCGCAGCAAGCAGGGGCCAAGCGGCCGCTGAGCCGCCCTCGCTCGCGCAGCCCTAAGCCTCCGAGCGACAGCAGCTTGCCGCCCGATTCCGTCGGCCGGTCGATTTTTCGCCGTCCGGATTCGGAAACCTGCGCGCTCTCCCTCTCTCGGAAGGAAGGGAGGGTGCGCTGATGCGTGGAACCTATGTGCGGCGAGTGTGCGCCGGCCTGATCGGGTCGGCGGTGGGCTTGGTCTGTGTCTTGGGGCCGGCAGGCTCGGGAGCGGAGAGCGTCGAGGCGCCGGCGGCTGCGGTCGCAGCACCTCCCACGCAGCCCCCGATCCAGATCGCGTTCCTGTGGCACATGCACCAGCCGATCTACTTCCCCTATGAGTCCGCGCCTCAAACGGCGCAGCGCGGGGCCTACTCTTTCGACCTGTTCCGAGTCCACGGCGACCGCAGCGGCCCCTACGCCTCGTGGCCGATCGACGCGGTGCAGTCGGCGCTCAGCACTCCTCACGGCGGGGCGCAGGTCTCCTTCTCGGGCTCGCTGATCGAGAACCTCGACGCCTTCGAGTCGGCCGGCTGGGGCTTCCACGGCTGGAAGAGTCGCTGGCGCGAGTCGAACCACTGGAAGACGGCCAAGGGCAACCCGCGCCTCGACCTGGTCGGCTTCGGCTACCACCACCCGCTGCTGCCGCTCCTCGACGACGAGGCCGCGCGGCGCCAGATCGGGATGCACAAGGGGACCTACGCCGCGGCCTGGAACGCGCCCGGGGTCCCGAACCGGCCCTACTCGAAAGGCTTCTTCCCGCCCGAGAACGCCTTCGCCAGCTGGATGATCCCAGCCTTGCGCGCGGAGGGCGTCGAGTGGGCCCTGGTCGACAACATTCACTTCCAGCGCGCCTGCGAGGGCTACCCCTGGACGAGCAACGGCGGGCTGGTGCCCCCCAACCGCGCCGACCAGCGCAACCCCAACCCGGGTGACTGGACCCAGCTGCGCGACCTGTGGGCGCCGACCAAGGTCTCGGCCGGCTGGTCCTTCCGCCCGCACTACGTGCGCTACGTGGACCCGGCCAGCGGCCAGGAGAGCAAGATCGTCGCCGTGCCCACCGCGCGCTACATGGGCAACGAGGACGGCCGCGGCGGCTTCGGCGCGCTCCAGTACGACAAGGTCATGTCGCAGATCGCGAGCGCCAACACCGATCCGGCGCACCCGCTCCTGATCGTGCTCCACCACGACGGCGACAACTACGGCGGCGGCGCCGACAGCTACTACCACGCCAACTGGCAGCGAATGCTCTCGTGGCTGAGCCAGAACGGGCAGCGCTTCGAGCTGACCACGATCCAGGACTACCTCGACCGCTTCCCGGTCGCGAGCGACGACGTGATCCACGTCGAGCCCGGCTCCTGGTCGGGCGCCGACAACGGCGACGCCGAGTTCAAGAAGTGGCTCGGAGACGCCAACGCCACGACCGGCTACAGCCCGGACGTCAACAGCTGGGCCTCGATGGTCGCCGCCACCAACCGCGTCAAGACCGCGGGCTCGCTGGCGCCGCAGAGCAACGAGCAGGCCTCGGCCTGGCGCTACCTGCTCAACGGCTTCGCGAGCGACTACTGGTATTGGGACGGGACGGAGATCTGGGACAGCAACCCGACCCGCGCCGCGAACCTGGCCACCGAGCAGGCCGACAAGCTGCTCGGGGGCGTCAGCGCCGAGCAGGTCCCGCCCCAGGTGTTCCTGCCCCAGCGCGAGCCCTACAACCCGGGCGCCTACGAGTTCGGCCGCCAGCCCAAGCCCGCCGCCTTCAAGGTGTGGACGCTCGCCTACGACACGGCCGGCCTGAGGCGGGTCACCCTCCGCTATCGGATCGACGCGGACGGCAAGAACTCGCCCAGCGACGACCACAACGAGACCTACGCCGGCGGCGCCGGGGTCGGCGCGTGGCGCGACCTCGCGATGCAGGTCGACGCCCTGCCCGCGAGCCAGACCCGCCCCGCCCCGCGCCACCAGGCCCCGCGCTACTCGGCGACCGTCCCGGCGCACCCCGGCTCCCTGCTCGACTACTACGTCGAGGCCGAGGACAACCTGGGCAACGTCCAGCGCTCGCCGATCCTCTCGGTCTACGTGGGCAGCGCCGGCGCGCCGGTGAGCGTCAGCCCCGCCGCCCCCGCGGCCGACGAGCGCGTCACGATCACGACCCGCAAGCCCGGCGTGGTCCGCTGGGGCGTCGACGGCTGGCAAGCCCCGCCGAGCGGCGCCCGGCCCGCCGGCAGCGCCACGGTCGCCGGCGTCGTCGAGACCCGCCTCCAGGGCCCCGACGCCCAGGGCCGCTACAGCGCGACGCTGGGCCCCTTCCTCGGCGCCTCGGTCCAGGCCCTCGACTTCGTGGTCCGCAACGACGACGGGACCTGGGAGAACCGCGGCGGCCTCGACTATCGCGTCGCGATCGCGCCCATGCCGACCCGGATCACTCCGGCGCGACCGGCCTGGAACCAGAGGGTGCGGATCGAGTCCAGCCAGCCCGGCGCCGTCCGCTGGGGGATCGACGGCTGGAAGTCACCCCCGGCTTGGCTCCGCCCGGCGGGCAGCGTGGACGCCGGCGGCGTGGCCGAGACCCCGCTCCAGCCCACGCCCCAGGGCACCTACGCGCTCGAGCTCGGCCCCTTCGCCGGTCCGGCCTACGTCGAGCGGATCGAGTTCGCGATCCGGCTCAACAGCGGCGCCTGGGACACCCAGGGCGGCCGCGACTACAAGGTCGAGGTCCAGCCGCGCGAGCTGTGGTGGACCCCGCTCCGCAACGGCCAGGTCCAGGTGTTCAGCCGGGCCGGCGGGACGCTCCGCTTCGGGGTCGACGGCTGGCAAGGCGCCAAGGACCTGCCCCTGCGGGGCCCCGACGCGAGCGGCCTCTACCTGGGCGCGATCAACGCGCCGGGCGCGAGCGTGGTCGACTTCGCCCTGCGCCGCCCGGACGGCACCTGGGACAACAACGGCGGCCAGGACTACCACGTCCGCTAGCCCGCCGACCCTTCACACTTTTGTCTCTGCACGACAAGGGGACGGAGCTCGTTGCTCCGTCCCCTTGTTGTTTCAAGACTCGACGAGCGCGGCCTACTGGCCGATGCGCGAGGTGATCCCGGCGCGCGGGGTGAGGTCGAAGAGGTGGCGGCGGAGGAAGCTCGAGGTCCGGCCCTCGTCGTTGACCGCGTCGAAGTAGCGACCCGAGGTGCTGACCTCGGTCAGCGTCACGACCTCGCCGGCCTCGAAGGGGTAGCTGCGGTCCGTCATGCGGGCGCGCACGCCGCTGACGGCCATCCACTTGACCCCGCGGGGACCCTGCTTGACGAAGCCGACCAACTCGAGGTCCTGCCCCTCGAGCGCCTCGAGCAGGTCCGCCACGTCTTCGCTGGCGCGCAGCTCGATCTCCCGTCCGCCCGACTCGAGGCGCGTCTTGCTCACCAGCTTGCCGCTGACGCTGCCCTCCTCGATGTCGATCAGCTTCTTGATCTCGATCTCGCGGTTCCACGACGAGCTGCCGCTGAGGGTCCCCTCGACGGTGATCCACTCGCCTTCGAGCGCGGCCAGCTCCTCGGCCATGGCGCGAGGCTCGACCTCGTAGCGGCGGTTGCCGCCGAGGTTGAAGTAGGTCGTCCAGCCGCGGACCTCGATCCGGCCGCGGCGCTGGTTGCCCGGCAGGCGGGGCGGGTTCACGATCCTCTCGGCGATCGGCAGGATCGCGTCGAGCATGGGCTCCAGCCGGCTCCGGTAGCGGCCGAGCTTGTACTTGCTGCCGGCCGTCTTGCCGCTCAGGCGCGAGCTCGAGGACTTGACCTCGAACTTGTCGCCCCAGGGCGCGGCGCTGAACTTGTCCGGGATGCTCCCGAGCCGGGCGCCCTTGACCGCGGCCTCGAGCGCGTCGAGCTCGGCCCGGGTGGCCGTCCCGCGGAAGCGATCGCTGTGGAAGGGGCTGAAGTGGCGGATCTCGACGTTGCCCTCCCAGTCGACGCTCACGGTCTGCCAGAGGGGAAGGCCTGCCGGCTGGCTGCCCTTCTTGTCGTCGGTCTCGACGATCACCTCGGAGAAGGTGGGGTTGGCGAAGGCAGGGGCGCTGAGCAGGAGCAAGAGCGCGATGCTGGCGACGCGGTTCATGAGCGGGACTCCGAGTGGTTCGTTTACCCACGGGAGCGCAAGCCTCGCGCCCGAAGAGCTCGGAACCTCTAACCCACGGTCGCAGCGGGGCCAGCGGCAAAAGGCGTCCGGAGCCGACGCCTCCGGTCAGGGCCTCTGCAGGAACTGGGAAAGGGGCTCAGGGCGGTGGGACGGGCTGAAACGCAAGCAGCCCACCGACTTGGGTCAGCCTCGCCCCGGGGAGCGCGAGCCCTAGAAGTGCCACTTCAGGCCGAGGTGGAGGAAGGCCTGCAGCGAGGTGTAGTCGCTGTTGCGCCCCGTCGCGCTCGCGGCCCGCTCACCGGCGTTGTCGACCGAGCGGGGGATCCCCAGCTCGCCGAGCACGTCCAGGCTGAAGCGGCCCCAGCGCTTGCCGAAGCCGAGGTAGACGTGGTGCTCGACGAAGGCCGAGGTGGGGCTGTTGTCCCAGCGCTCGGTGTTGAGCGGGGTGCGTCCGTAGTTCCAGCCGGTCCGCAGCCAGAAGGTGTCGGTCAGCGCGAACTCGGCGAAGAGCATGAACACCCACTGGTTGCTCCAGCGCTGGGCCAGGGTCGTGTCGACCCGGTCGCTGCCGACGACGAAGTTCACGTCGTTGTTCGAGCCGTTGGTCAGCACGACCTCGATCGTCGAGATCGCCCGGTGCCACTCGATCCAAGCCACCTCTCCCGCGAGCAAGAGGCGAGGGATCGGGCGCCAGGCGATGCTGAGGCGGGCCTGGGTGGGGCTGTAGAGCTCGCTCACCACGATGTCGTAGCGCGAGCGATAGCCGCGGCTGCCGCCGTCGGGGAGGGTGGCGAAGAAGAGCGACTGGATCGGCGGAGCCAGCCCGCTGACCGCCGAGTTGAAGGTCACCGTCGCGTCGACGTCCGCCGTCCCCTCGAGGTCCTGCAGGACGAAGGAGCGGGGCCGGTAGGAGAAGCCGATCGCGAGGTTGGGCAGCGGGCGGAGGGAGAACGAGAGCGTGGGGGCGAACTGGACGCCGCCGAGCTCCGCCTTGACGCCCGTGTTGGGGTCGCTGTCCTCACCGGTCGAGAACAGGTTGAGCAGGTCGCTGTAGGTCGGATTGCCGGGTAGCGGCACTCCCTGGATCTGTGGGCTCCCGGCCAAGCCGTCCTCGCTGCTCGAGGCGAAGAGGGTCTCGCTGGCGGCGGTGACCTGGAGCAGGTTCAGGCCGAGCCCGACGCTGAACCAGTCCGTGACGGCATACGAGGTCGAGAAGGTCGCCGAGAGGAAGAGCAAGCCCGTGCCCATGTCAATGGTCTGAGGGAAGTCCTGCCAGCGGATATCCGCTCCGCCGCTGCTCGCCCCGCCGCCCACGTCGACGAAGAGGCCCCCCGCGTAAGTGAAACGCCCCACGGCGCCCTCGGGCAGGCCCTCGGCCTGCGGCCCGCGCAGGGGCGCGATCAGGAAGCCTCCGCTCCCGCCCGGCGATGTGCCCGAGTTGTCGAAGTCGTTGAGCGAGTTGCGCATCGTCGAGCTCTGATAGACCGCGAAGAGCGTCAGGTCGATCTCGCTCTCGAGGGACCAGGCCATGCCCGATGGCATGCGGAAGAAGCTCTGGGCGTCTCCCTCCATGGGCAAGGAGACCGGGCTGCGCGCCCCCACCATGGTCGGGATCGCGCCGTTCGTCGCGCTGGCGGGCGCGGCGAAGCTCAGCCACAGCAGCGCGGCGAGCGAGAGCAAGGACCAGGGGGAGGAGCTCATCAGCGGAGCACCATACCCCTTGGCAGAGGGGACGTGACCGCTGGGGGCGCGCGATCGAGACGCTCACCCGCAGAGCGGCCTGCCGAGCGGCCCCGCTCCCTGAAGCCGGTGTCAGCCGAGGCTGACACCGGGGCCGCGAGGAGCGGTCCTAGCCGACATGAGCCTCTCGATCCGACCCGGCGAACCCGCAGACCTGCTCCCCCTGACCCGCCTCTGGCATGAGTGCAAGCGAGCGGCCTACCCCTACTTGCCCCTCGAGCGGGCGCGCGCGCTCGACGAGGACCGCGCGTTCTTCGCCGAGCGGCTCCTGCCCCTCGAGCTGTGGGTCGCCGAGGACGAGAGCGGACCGGTGGCCTTCCTGGCGCTCGAGGACGATTGTGTGGACCGCCTCTATGTGCGCGTCGACCGCTGGCGCAGCGGCGCCGGGAGCGCCCTCCTCGAGCACGCCAAGGCGGTCCGCCCCGAGGGCTTCTACCTCTTCACCCACCAACAGAACGCCTCGGCCCGCGCCTTCTACGAAGCTCACGGGCTGGAGGTCGTGTCGTTCGGGATCAGCCCGCCGCCGGAGTCGGCGCCCGACGTGCGTTATCGCTGGCGGCCAGCGACCCCCTCGAACAAGGGGCCGAGCAGGGCGTAGGCGGTGGTGGGCGGCCCGTCCGAGTGAGGAACCGCGCTCCCCAGGCAGCCACCCCACACGATGAGTTCGTCGGCCAGGGTCTCGAGGTCGTCGGCACCCCGGACTACCCGCCGACCGCTCAGGCGACGGCGAGCGCACCAGGCCCCGCAGTGGTGCTCTTCCCGCGGCGGTCGGCTCAGACGAACCCTGCGCAGACAGCGGTTGAGGCGCGCGTGATCCAACTCCCAGGCCAAGCGCAGCCGATGGAGCAGCTCGCTCCGATCCCCCCAGGGGCGCTTGGGAGGGGTCGGCCGGTAGACCCAGCCGAAGGGGTTGTAGTCGCGTTCGGGGTCCACGAAGTGGAACAGGGCGTGCTCGACGATGATCCCGCCCAGCGGCAGCTGCGGGCGGAGGATCTCGCGGCGTTCGCGCTTGGACGCGCAGCGGTCCGTGCGCCGACGAGCCCAGCGAATGAAGTGATTGATCTTGTCGCCGTCGCGGCGGCTCCAGACCTGCTCACCGCGCTCGATCCGGCTCCGCACCTCGTCGGCCGCGATCCGAACTTCGCCGCGCTCCCAGCCCTCTTCGTCTTCCCAGCTCAGCGCCCGCAGGGTGCCCCGGGTCCGACGGCGGGCGCGGCGCGCCACGTAGGCCTTCATGTCTCGGGCCGTCCTGCGATTCTTGCAGGGGAGCACCGAGCGGCACATATCGAAGGCCTTGCCCTTGTCGCGACCACGCTTCACGCCCCCTCATACGGGGGACGTCGGGCCGCGCTGTCAGACCGCTGATTGGCAGGCCCCTGGGGCTAGCCGATCTGGTACTTCTTCATCTTGTTGAAGAGGGTCGAGGTCGGGACCTTGAGGATCTTGGCGGCCTGCGTCCGGTGCCAGTTCGTCGCCTCGAGGGTGTGCGTGATCACCTCGCGCATGAACTCGAACTCGACGTCCTTGAGCGGCCGGTTGTAGAAGCGCGAGAGCGTGTCGTTGCTGTCGGCCTGCGGCTGGCTCCCCTCGCGGATCTTGGGGCTCAGCACGTCGGGCGTGACCAGGTCGTCCGACATGGCGACCAGGCGGTTGATCTCGTTCTCGAGCTCGCGCACGTTGCCGGGCCAGTCGTAGTTCATCAGCAGGCGCAGCGTCTCGCGGTCGAGGCTCCGCTCGTCGCCCTGGCTGGTGTGCTTGCGAATGAAGTGCTCGGCGAGGAGCATCACGTCCTCGCGCCGCTCGCGCAGGGGCGGCAGGTTGACCGTGATCACGTTCAGCCGGTAGTAGAGGTCCTCGCGGAACTTGCGCTCCTGGACCAGCTTCTTGAGGTCCTTGTTGCTGGCGGACACGATCCGCACGTCGACGTTGAACACCCGCTTGCCGCCGACGGGCCGGACCTCGCCCTCCTGGAGCACGCGGAGCAGCTTCTTCTGCATCCGCTCGGTCATGTCGCCGATCTCGTCCAGGAAGAGCGTGCCGCCGTTGGCGAGCTCGAACAGGCCCTTGCTGTCCCGATCGGCGCCGGTGAACGCGCCCTTGACGTGGCCGAAGAGCTCGGCCTCGAGCAGGGTG
>CALDQK010001287.1 GCA_937911525.1 uncultured bacterium | reverse complement strand
ACTCGGGTCCCTACCTCCAGTTCGCCTACGCGCGGCTGGCGGGGATCCTGGCCAAGCACGAGGGGGCGGCGCCCACGCTGGAGGCGGCCGACTTCCGGGCCCTCGGCGAGGCCGAGACCCAGGCCCTGCTCAAGACGATCGCGGAGTTCCCGAGCAAGATCGAGCAGGCGGCGGACAAGTTCGAGCCGAGCGTGATCTCGCGCTACCTGCTCGACCTCGCGGGCAAGACCCACGTGTTCCTGCACCACCACCGGGTGCTGGGCCCGACCCCGAGCGAGGAATACGCCGCGCTGGGGATCAGCCCCGAGACGCTGGGGGCGACCCGGCTGCTCGTCGTGCAGGCGGCCAAGAAGGTCCTGGGCGAGGCCCTCGACCTGCTGGGGATCGAAGCGCTCGAGAAGATGTAGGTCACTCCTGTTGCCCCTCGTGCCCGTGCCCCGTGCCCGAGAACGATCAGAGAAGGAGCTGTCGCTGACTGCGACAGCTCCTTCGCGTTCCGGATATTGAGAAGGAAAGCAGGAAGTATGGAAAGCAGGAAGGAGGGACGGCGACTCACATTGTGTCCGTAGCCTTCCTGCTTTCCTGCTTTCCTTCTTCACACACCCGAGCAAGAGGGAGCTGTCGCTGACTGCGACAGCTCCTTGGTGTCTCAGCCGGGCACGGGCGCGGGCACGAGAGACCTGACTCTCAGCGCTGCTCGGGCCCGGGCTTGGCAGGGGCCTGCTCCTTGATCGGGATCAGGACCGCCACCAGCTGGGTCGGGGCGCTGCCGCTGGCCAGGCTGACCGAGACCGCCACGGGGCGGTCCAAGGACGAGCGGGCCATGCTCAGCAGGCGCGAGACCTCGTTGCCGGTCTCGATCCGCTGCAGCTCCACGTTGAGCTCCTTCTCGCCGAGGCTCACGCCGACGTGCATCGTCACGCTCCCCTGGCGGAGGGTCTTGTGCAGGTTCAGCCCGGTCGAGAGCACGACGCGCGCGCTCTCGAGCGACGTCGCCTGCTTCTCGCCCACCAGCTTCTCGAGGGCCGCCGCGAGCACCAGCGGGCTCTTGCGCTGCAGCGCGCTCCAGCGGGCGGCGCTGAGCTCGTAGAGCGCCAGGGTCGTCCCCGTCACCTGCGCCGGGCCGGGGCGGTCGAGCACAGCCAGCAGGTCCTGGTAGGTCTTGAGGCGGCCGGCGAGCTCGGTCACGAGGATCTTCTCGGGCCCCTGCACGTAGAGCACGTTGCCGAAGCGGCTCGGGTCGCGGGACATCACGCCGCGCAGGTTGGCGAAGATCGCCGAGGCGCCGCCGTGCTGGACCTCCCACACCAAGGTCGTCGGGCGGTTGAGCGCCGGCAGGGCGGCGGCTCCCTTGACCAGGACGGGGGGCGGCAGCTGGCGGCTAGCGAGGCTGCGCAGGGTGTAGATCGCGAGCGAGCGCTCGTCCTCGACCGCGACCAGGTCGTGGTGAGCGCAGAGGGCGTGCAGGCGCTCGGGGCTGAAGCTGCGCTCCTGCCCGACCCGGACTCGGACCTGGCTGGCCTGCGGGCCGACCAGGGCGCGGCGACCCGTCGCCTTCGCCCAGGCCTCCGCCAGGTGGGTGGCCGTGACCTGAGGCGCGGGCAGATCGAGCTGGATCGGCTTCTTGGGCGCCGGATCGTCGGCCTGGGCCAGGCTGGTCGAGAGGAGGAGGGGCAGGGCGAGCAGGGCGAGGCGCATCAGGGTGGTCCTTGGCTAGGTTCGCCCTGAGAACGCGAAGGGGTTTAGTCGGGGAGCGTCTCTCCTCGCGATTGAAATGAAATGAAACCGGCACGACCGGCGCCGAATGGAGCCACTCTGAAAGGGCTTAGAGTCACAAGTCCAACGACGACCGAGCTTCGTTTTTCATTTCACTGTGGTACGAGGCTTGTTCTAGAGGGAATCGACAGCAACGAAGTCAACGCCGCAGGGTGGCCCCGAAGCCTGCTTCAACACCCTCTCTCCCTCTCTCTCTCCGTTTCCGTGGGTGGAGGGGCGCTCTGCGCGCGATGAAAGGCCAGGTCCAGGACAGGACCTGGCCTTTCGCCATTTTCCCCATTCCCGGAGGCGCACTATTCAGAGGATTCCCCAAACAGCAGGGGCAGGGCTGCGTAAGTAGGGCTGAAGGCCGCCGGGGGTGCGGCCCCACACCTCACCGGAACCCAACCGGTTACCCAGTCAGGGAATCCCATGCTGAACACCGTCTTCCGTGCTTCGCTCTTGAGCACTTTCCTCTGCGCCTCGATGGGGGCGGCCCAGGCCCAGAGCTGCCCCGGCAGCTGCGACGAGGCCAAGGCGAAGACCACCCTCGCCGCGCCCGTGAAGGACTCCGCGCCCGTGCAGGGTCCGGTCCAGATCGCCGACGACGAGCAGGAGATCAAGGAGCTCGAGCAGCGGCTGAACGAGATCTTGGTCGTCGAGGAGGACGGCAGCATCGTCCTGCGCGAGGAGTTCAAGGGCACGATCCCCTTCCCCCCCGAGCGCCTCGAGCGGATGCTGAACGCCTTCATCGAGCTCGACGACAAGGGCAAGATCAAGATCAAGAACCCGGACATGATCCGGCCCTACCTGCCCATGATGCGCCGCTTCCTCAGCCAGGGCGGCCTCGACAAGCTGCGTGAGCTGCAGAAGCTGCCCCCCGCCGAGCGCCAGAAGGCCATGCAGCGCCTCTTCGGCAACCAGGGCAACCGCGGCGGCCAGGCCCGTCCGGCGCCCAAGCCCCGCGCCATGGCCCCGACGCCGAAGCCGGCGCCCAAGGCCGCTCCCAAGGCCGACGAGGACGACGAGCGTCCGCGCATGCGCCGCCGTCAGCGCCAGGGCCAGGGCGACCAGCAGCGCAACCGCTGGCGCGGCAACGCCCCCCGCGGCGAGCGCCCCAACATGGTCCCCGAGGGCATGCAGGAGATGCACCGCCAGTTCTCGCAGCGCCTGACCAAGATCGAGCGCTCGCTGGCGCGGATCGAGCGTCTGCTCGACGAGATGATGGACGCCCACGGCGAGATGGAGCGCGGCAACCGCAACCGCGGTCGCAACCGCGGCTGGGGTCAGCGCGACGACGACGACGACCGCGGCGGCCGCCGCGGCTGGGGCGGCTGGGGCCGCAACCGCGGCAACAACGGCGGTGACTGGCGCGAGCGCATGGACGACCTGCGCCGCATGTTCGGCAACCGCGGCCGCAACGACCGCAACGACCGCGGCGACTGGCAGGACCGCATGGACGACATGCGCCGCATGTTCGGTAAGCGCGGCGGTCGCGACTTCGACCCGCGCGAGATGATGCGCATGCTGCCCGAGCTCCGTCGCATGATGGAGGAGATGGGCGGCCCCGAGGGCTTCCGCCGCATGATGGAGGAGTTCGGCGGCGACGAGGGCATGCGCCGCATGTTCGAGCGCTTCCGCGGCAACCGCCGCGACCGCGGCGCGGACCGTGACGACCAGCGCGAGGAGCGCCGCGAGCGTCGCGGGTCCCGCCGTCGCAGCCGCGACGTGGTCCAGAGCCTCGACGTCATGCGCCGCGGCCTGCAGAAGCTCTCGACCCTGATGGAGCCCGCCGACCTCAAGCGCATGGGCGAGGCCCTGCGCGGCATGGAGTTCAGCCCCGAGAACCTGCGCAACCCGCAGGACCTGATGGGCAAGATGGGCGAGGTCATGAGCCCCGAGGACATGGGCCGCATGATGGAGGTCCTCCAGGAGTTCATGTCGACCGAGGAGGGCCAGGCCATGCGTGAGGAGATCGAGAAGCTCTCCCGCAACATGGACGGCCTGATGAACTCGGAGAAGGGCCAGGAGCTGATGGAGGGCATGCAGGAGCTCATGCAGGGCTTCGGCGAGAAGAACTTCGGCAAGGAGTTCGGCAAGCAGTTCGGCAAGCGCATGGAGGGCATGCTGCGCAACCGCGGCGAGCGCCGCACCGAGCGTCGCGGCGAGCGCCGCGCCGAGCGTCGCACCGAGCGGAACCAGGATGGCCTCCGCTACGGCCAGCCCCACCCGCAGAAGAAGAAGGCCCGCCTCTACTAGGGCCTGAGCGTCACCCTCGCTGGGGGGATCTGGAATGGATCCCCTCAGCGGACGGAACGAGAGGAACCAACCCGCGCCGTGGATGCCTATACTGGGAGCTTCGCATGAGCCTCACAGCGCTTGCGCTGTCGGCGCCGGCCCTATGCCGCCGGCCCCGGAGCCGCCGACTCCGCTCGGCGCGCCTCGAGGTGCGGCAGCAGCCCCCGGTGACTGAGCCACAGGTGTCCATGGCGCCCGCTTCGAAGCCCGACGACGCCGACCTGGTGACGCGCGCCCTCTCGGGCGACCAGGAGGCCTTCCGCGGTCTGGTCGAGCGTTACCAGACGCGCGCGTTCTGGGTCGCGCGCGGCATGCTCGGCAACGACGAGGACGCCCGCGACGTCGCGCAAGAAGCCTTCATTCGCGTGCACCGTTCGCTGCACCGCTTCGATATCAACCTGAAGTTCTCTACCTGGCTGCATCAAATCGTCGTGAACCTGAGCATCGACCACATGCGAAAGCACCGCCGCCGTCGAGGAGTCGACCTCGACGCCGTGGCCGAGGTCGAGGACCCGCGCGAGGAGCGGGACCCCGTCGAGGGGCAGGAGCTCAAGGAGCGCGTGATGCGAGTGCTGGAGGAGCTGCCGCCTAAATACAAGGCGGTGATGGTCCTCTCGGACCTCCAGGGCATCGGCGCCAAGCAGATCGCCGACATCACCGACACTACACACGCCACCGTGCGCTGGCGGCACCACCGGGCCCGCAAGCTCTTCAGGGAAGCCTGGGAGCGGATCTACGGGAAGGGGAGTCATGTCTTCTGAAGAGCTGAGAACGGCCTTGCCGATCCTGCCGGACACTCCGGTCGAGGAAGCGGAGCGCGTCCGCGCCTTGATCGCGGTCGGCGGCCCCGACGACCAGGCCCTCGCGGCCGCCTACGAGGCGGATGCGTCGGCGCTGGCTTTCCTGGCTGAGACCCAGCGGGGCCCGACGCCGGCCCTGGACGGCTTCCTGGACGCGGTCATGGCCGAGGTGGCCAAGACCCCGCGGGAGCAGCCGAGCGCGCCGGTCCAGCGCGAGGAGTCCGAGGAGCGGGCTCCGGCGCCGATCCTGCGTCCCGTGTTCGGGGTGCAGCTCGTGATCGCGCTGGCGGCCATGATGCTCGGCGGCCTGGGCCTCGCGATCCTGGCCTTCGACGAGGCGCCCCGCGGGACGGCCCCGATCGTGGCGGGCCAGGACGACCCCAGCGCCTCGGCGCCGGTTCCCAGCGAGCCGGCCCCCAGCGAGCCCGTGGCCGACCCGAGCGGTCAGGCGCCCGTCGAGGCGCCCACCCAGCTCGCCGCTCCCAACCGTCAGCTTCGTCGCGGCATGCGCCCGCGCGGCGCCCAGCGCCCTGGCGCGATCGTGCCCGTCGACGGCGGCCGCCGCCGCAGCCGCATGAGCGACCCGCTCAACGACGTGCTGCGCCGCGTCTGGCAGATGCAGCAGCAGCGTGACCTCCAGCGTCTGCCTCCGCTCGACAAGGACGAGCGCGAGGTGAAGTTCTAGGAGTCTTACGCAGTCCGGGTGCGGGCTGCGTCGCTAACCAGCGAGGAGCCGACATGAACCCGAGCGCGAACAAGAGCAAGGTCTACGGACTGGTCCTGGTGGCCCTGGGCGCCCTGTGCGGCGCGCCCCTGCTGGCCCAGGACGACCCCAAGCCGGCGCCGAGCAAGAAGAGCGAGCAGCAGCTCGAGATCGAGCGGCTGGTGCTGCAGCTCGGCGCGGCCAAGTACGAGGCCCGCGAGCAGGCCTACCAGCAGCTGGTCAAGATCGGCGCGCCGGCGCTCGGTGAGCTGCGCAAGGCCACCAAGTCGCAGGACCCCGAGGTCGCGGCCGCGGCCTCCGAGGCGATCGCCGAGATCGAGAAGCAGAGCGGCAAGCGCCCTCAGCCGCGCCCGCGCACCACGCAGGAGCAGCGCCCCGGCGGCGCGCCGCCCCTGCCCCAGGCCGACCAGGAGTTCTTCGAGGAGCTCGAGAAGGGCCTGCCCAAGGACATGCGCAGCCTGATGGAGCGCCTGCGCAAGCAGCAGGGCGGGGGCAACATGCGCGTCCTGACCCCGGACGATCCCCTCTTCAAGGACCTGCTCAAGGGCTTCGGCCTGGGCGACCCCGACCGCCTCGAGCGCCTGTTCCGCTTCGGCCAGGGCGGCCAGGGCGAGTCCGAGGAGCGCTCGGGCCCGGGCTGGCGCAGCCGGACCTTCCGCTGGGGCAACGGCCGCCCCGTGCGCCCCGACGCGAGCAAGGACGCCGGCCCGCTCCTGGCCAAGCGCCTCGGCATGACGCTGCGTCCGGCCAGCGCGGCCCTGCGCGCCCAGCTCCAGCTCGGCCGCGGCGGCGTGGGCGTGGTGGTCAACAAGGTGATCCCGGGCGGCTGGGCCGCCAACAACGGGATCGAGCAGTACGACGTCCTGATCGGGCTCGGCACGATGCCCATTCGCCGCGCCCGCGACCTGGCCGACGCCGAGACCAAGGGCGGCAAGCTGCTCCTGGTGCGGAAGGCCAAGCGCCAGACGGTCGAGGTCAAGCCGCTGCAGGCGGCCAAGCAGCCCGCTCCGGGCCAGCCCGAGGTCAAGCCGGTCCCGAGCGAGCCTAAGCAGGCGCCGGTCAAGAAGAAGCAGCGCGACTTCTAGCTCGAAGCGTCGAGCGAGGCGAGTCGAGGAAGGAGCTGTCGCAGGTGCGACAGCTCCTTCGCGTTCCGGAGATTGAGTAGGAAAGCAGGAACAGAGGAACGAAGGAATAGCTGCACGAGTTCGTGGCCCGCTCGTTCCCCCTTCCTGCTTTCCTGCTTTCCTGCTTCAAAATCTAGCGGAAGAGGACGCTCTCGTAGTCAGCGACAGCTCCTCTCACTCAGATCTGCTCGAAGTAGCGCTTCCGCTCCCAGTCGGTGACCGCCTTGTCGTAGGCCGCCTGCTCGGTGCGGAAGAAGTGGGTCAGGTGCTTGACCACCTCGGGGCCGAAGGCGCGCGCGGCCAGCTCGCTGGCCTCGAAGCGGTCGGTGGCCTCGCGCAGGCTGGTCGGGACCTGGGCCAGGTCCTTGGCCTGGTAGGCGTCGCCTTCGAAGAGGGCCGGCGGCTCGAGCTCCTCCTCGATCCCGGCGATCCCGGCCGCGAGCAGGGCGCCGAAGGCCAGGTAGGGGTTGCAGTCGGCGCCCGGCACGCGGCACTCGATCCGGAGGCTGGGGCCGCTGCCGACCACGCGGAATCCAGCGGTGCGGTTGTCGTAGCTCCAGGCCAGGCGCGTCGGGGCCCAGGAGCCGGCCTGGTAGCGCTTGTAGGAGTTGACCGTCGGCGCGAGGAGCGGGGTCAGCTCGGGCGCGTACTTGATCCAGCCGGCCAGGAAGCTGCGGAAGGTCTTGGTGCACTGGACGGGGCCCAGGGCGTCCTCGCCGGCGAAGGCGTTGGCGCCGTCCTTCCAGAGGCTCATGTGCACGTGGCAGCTCGAGCCGGCCTTGGTCTCGTCGACCTTGGCCATGAAGGTCACGCTCCGCCCCTGCTGGATCGCGACCTCCTTCAGGCACTGCTTGTAGACCACGTGGCGGTCCGCCATGGTCATGGCGTCGGCGTAGCGCACGTTGAGCTCGTGCTGGCCCGTGCCCCACTCGCCCTTGGAGTTCTCGACCGGCACGCCCGAGTCGCGCAGGTGGCGCCGGACCGCGCCGGTGAAGGGCTCCTCGCGCATGCCCTGGAGCAGGTGGTAGTCCTCGATCACCCAGCCCGCGGGGGTGATGTCGTGGAAGGCGTTGGCGGCCGCGCTCTCGTAGTCGTCCTCGAAGAGGTAATACTCCAGCTCGCTGGCGGCCTTGGCGGTGAAGCCCAGCTTCGCGAGGCGCGCCAGCTGGGCGCCCAGCAGGCAGCGCGGCGCCACCGGGACCGGGGCGTGGCTCTTCATGCCCAGCACGTCGCACAGGACCAGCGCCGTGCGGTCCAGCCAGGAGGCGCGCCGCAGCGTGCCCAGGTCGGGCTGGAGGTGGAAGTCGCCGTAGCCCTTCTCCCAGTTGGCGAAGTCGTAGCCGGGGATCGGCTCCATGCCCATGTCGACGGTCAGCAGGTAGTCGCAGGCGTGGCTGCCGTGCTCGGCGGCCTCCTCGAGGAAGAAGCCGGCGTCGTAGCGCTTGCCCATCAGCCGCCCGTAGAGGTCGGTGAAGGCCACGATCACGGTGTCGACCTGGCCGGTGTCGACGCCGACCTTGAGCTCTTCGAGGGTCAGCATTCCTTTGACGGACATGAGGTCTCCTATTGCAGCGCGGCGCTGGCGGCGAAGATCAAGAGGCACGCCAAGAGCGCGAAGCCTATGTGGACGAAGTAGGCCAGGCCGGCGCAGATCAGCCCGGCGAGCAAGAGCAGGCCCCCGATCGCGTGGTGCGGCACCTTCGGGGCGCGCTTGGCCTCCTCGAGGCGGCGCCGGCTGCGCGCGGGCCCGCGCTTGCGAGGCGCTGCCGGAGCGGGCTCCGGAGCGGGCTCGGGGCGGGGGGGCTCGTCCGAGGGCGGCACCTGCGGGAAGGGCCAGAGCGCGTCGTCGGGCTCCTTGCCCACGACGCCTTCGGGGCGCGTCACGGTGGCGCCCGTCCGGGCGAAGCTCCCCGCGGCGATCCGGTAGCGGACGCGGCTCAGCGCCTCCTCGCGGAAGGCCTCGAGCTCGCCCCAGCGATCCTCGCCGCCCCAGTTGTAGTGAGTCCCCTGATCGAAGGCGCACAGGAAGAAGGCGCCTTCCCCAGGGACGTTGAGGTTCAGCTCGGAGGTCAGCCAGAAGCGCGGGCGGCGGATGCCGTCGAGCTCGACCGCGAGCGAGTAGGCGTAGCGGATCGTGCTGGCCTGGATCTCGGGGTCGGGGTGGCGGCGGAGGATCCCCCGATAGCCAGGCGCGAGCTCGAGCTCTTCCACGACCTCGGTCGCGGCCAGGGGCGGGCACACGCAAGGGATCCCGAAGAAGCGCTCCCAGGTCAGCTCGAGCGTGGGCCCTTCGAGGAGCGTCAGCGGGATATCGAAGCCGTCGGCCTCGAGCAGCGCCTGCGGCACCCTCCCCATGAACTCGACAGCGGCGGCGGCGTCGTTCTCCACGCGCCGAGGATAGGCCCAAGACCAGCCCACCTCCAGCGGGCCACGCGCCCATATCGCCAGGCGAGGCGGGCTTCCAAGGCCTTGCGCAGGCGCCGCTTGCGCAAAGGTTCCCCTCGTCGCCCCCATTTCTGGACGGCGAGCTGTGAACCTTTGGCGCCGGCGCGAGAACTTTCGCGCCGCCAGCGACGTCCAAGCCGACTCGCGCAGCGCTCAGCTCCGAGGACTCCATGCCAACGCTCGACCGCTCCCTCCTCCTGGCCGCCCTCGTCCTGGCGGCCCCCCTCCCGGCCCTCGCGCAAGAGCAGGGCCCCGACCGCGCCGACGCCAGCCTGGGCACGGTGCTCGATCGCGAGGGGACGGCCAGCCTGCGCCGCGCCGCCGCCGAGCGCTGGGACCTCGCGGCCGAGCGCCAGGGCCTCGAGCCGGGCGACTGGCTCAAGACGGCGACCCGCGGCGCCAACGCGCTCAAGCTCAAGTTCGGCCAGGGCGAGCTGATCCTCGGCCCCGGCGCGCTGATCGAGCTGATCCGTCCCGGCGAGCTGCGGGTCCTGCGCGGCGAGGTCGCGCTGCTCCCGCCCCAGGGCACCACCTGGCGCGCGCACCCGCCCCAAGGCAAGGAGTCCCTGGCGCTGGCGAAGCGCAGCGTGCTGCGCGCCGAGCGCGCCGCGCTCGAGCCGCTGAAGCGGGACCCCAAGTGGCTCTCGGGCTACGAAAACCACGCCTCGACCGAGGCCATGGGCTCGCTCCTCGCCAAGGTCGACGGGCGCGAGGTCGGCCTGACCATGGGCTACCACAAGGTCACGGTCGACATTCGCGACCAGATCGCCCGCACGGTGGTCGAGGAGAGCTTCGTCAACCACACCGATCACGTGCTCGAGGGCGTGTTCTATTTCCCGCTGCCTGGTGACGCCTCGATCTCGGGCTTCAGCATGTGGATCGGCGACGAGCAGGTCCACGGCGAGATCGTCGAGAAGCAGCGCGCCCGCGCGATCTACGAGACGATCCTGCGCGAGAAGCGCGACCCGGGCCTGCTCGAGTGGGCCGGCGGCAACGTGTTCAAGGCCCGCGTCTACCCGATCGTGGGCGAGAAGCGGATCAAGATCAGCTACACCCAGGTCCTGCCCAAGCAGGGCGCGGGCTACCGCTATCACTACGCGCTCCAGAGCGAGATGCTGCGGGCCCACCCGCTCCGCCGCCTGGAGCTGAGCGTCAAGGTCGACTCGCAGACCAAGCTGGCTGAGGTCTCCTGCCCCAGCCACGGCGGGCGCCTGCGCCAGACGAGCAACAACGCCTCCTTCGAGTTCAGCGCCGACGAGTTCACCCCCGAGCGCGACTTCGAGTTCCGGATCGCGACCGAGTCCGCCGGCGCCCAGGGGCGCGCGACCCTCGTCCCGCACGTGCGCGACGGGAGCGACGGCTACTTCCTGTGCCTGGTCGACAGCCCGCAGCGCGACGCCAAGCCCGACCCCATGCCCCTGGACCTGATCGTGATCGCCGACACCTCGGCCTCGGTCAGCGGCAGCGCGCGTGAGACCCAGCTCCAGCTGATCGAGGCGCTGCTGGGGAACCTGGGCGCGAAGGACCGCTTCAACCTCATGACCGCCGACAGCGAGGCGCGCTGGGCCTTCGACAAGGCGCGCGCCGTGGACGCGGTCGCGATCGAGGAGTCGCTGGCCTTCGTGGAGCAGCGCAGCCCGCTCGGCTGGAGCGACCTGGACCGCGCCTTCGGCGCCGCGATCGAGCGGGCCGGCCCCAACACACAGGTGATCTACGTCGGTGACGGCGCGATCACGACCGGCGACGCGGACCCGGTCGCCTTCGCCGCGCGCCTGCAGGAGCGCTGGGGCGGCCAGGGCCACTTCCACGCGATCCAGCCGGGCAGCCAGGGCGAGGGCGCGGTGCTGCGCGCCGTGGCTGGTTTGGGCAGCGGCTCGGT
>CALDQK010001286.1 GCA_937911525.1 uncultured bacterium | reverse complement strand
GGCCTTGCTGAGCATCGCCGGCACGGCCAGCAGTCCCGCCAGCAGATAGGCCAGCACCACCGAGCTGCCCGTGCGCGCGAAGGCCAGGCCCGGGAGGAGGAAGAAGCCCGAGCTGAACATCGCGCCGGTGCAGATCGCGTAGACGTCGAGGAGCTTGAGCTCCTTCTTCAGCTGGGGTGCGTCTCCGCTCACGCGGCGGAGGTTAACCGCAAGCCCTAGCCCTTGCGGAGGGCGACCACGGTCAAGTCGTCGTGCTGCTCGCCGACCCCCTCGCTGAAGGCGTCCACGGCGGCCATCACGCGCTCGACCACCGCGGCGGGGTCGCTCGGGCCGCCGCGCACGGCGGCGGCCACCCGCTCGAGGCCGAACTCCTCGCCCTGGGTGTCGGGGGCCTCGGTCGCGCCGTCGGTGTAGAGGCACACCACGTCGCCCGGCTTGAGGGTCAGCACCTCTTCGCTGATCCGCCCGCGCAGGTCGTCGACGAGCCCCAGCACCACGCCGCCGGCGCGGATCGTGGTCAGCTTGTCCTCGCCGGGCCGGTAGACGATCAGGTGCTCGTGCCCCGCGCCCGTGTAGTAGAGCTGCCCGCTCGGCGGGTCGTAGCGGAGCAGCAGGAAGGAGACGAAGATCCCCGGGTCGAGGTCGGGCGAGAGCACCCGGTTGAGGTGGATCAGCAGCTCGTCGCTGGTCTCGACCACCTCCGCCAGGGCGCGCAGCAGCGCGCGCACGCTGGCCATGACCATGCCCGCCCCGACGCCCTTGCCGGCCACGTCGCCGATCGAGATCAGCACGTCCTCGCGCGGCGTGTCCCGCGCGAAGAAGTCGTAGATGTCGCCGCCCACGTGGCGCGCGGCGCGCGTCTGGCCGGCCAGCTCGAGGCCATCGACCTCGGGCGGCGAGCTGGGCAGCAGCGCCCCTTGGATCCGCCCCGCGATCGCGACCTCCTGCTCGAGGCGCTCGCGCTCCTTGACCTCGAGCAGCATCCGCGCGTTGGCCAGCGCGATCCCCGCCAGGTCGCCGAAGGCGCCCACCAGCTCGACCTCCTCGCCCTCGTCGGCGAAGGGGTCGCAGCCCGGCTCGTCCAGGTAGACCACGCCCAGGTTCTCGCCCTGGGAGGCGAAGGGCACGCACAGGATCGACTTCAGCTGCAGGTTGACCACCGAGACGAACTGCCCGAGCTGCTCGTCGCCGACCGCGTCCTGGGTCAGCACCGGGCGCCCCTGCTCGATCGCCTCGCGGCAGATCTGGCGGCTGAGCCGGAAGGACTCGATCGAGGTGTCGCCCGCGCGCGCCTCGGTCGGGGCGTTGCGGTGGGCCTGGACCTCGAGCTCTCCCTCGGGGGTGTGCAGCACCAGGTAGGCGCTCTTGGCAGGCACCAGCGCCAGGACCGCGTCCAGGATCGTGTCGAAGAGCTGGTCGAGCTCGTGCACGACGTTGATCGCGCAGGCCACCTCCGCCAGCTTGCGCCAGCGCGTCGCCTCGGGCGGGGCCTCCTCGCTCGCCTCGGGCTCGACCTTGGCCTGCCGGCCCGCCGTCCGCGGGCGGCGCACGCCCTCGCGCGTGCCGCTCTTGTCGCCCTTGGGGATCGTCTCTTCGCCGCGCGCCAGGGCCGGCTCCGCCGGGCGGCTCGAGGGGGGCGGGGTGCTGGTCTGGCTCTCAGCGGCGGCGGGCTGGGGGGAGAACCCGAAGCCGCTGCCGATGTTGGGCTGGAACACGCTCGGCTTGCGCGCCAGGGGCGAGGTCAGCTGCTGGCGGGGGGGCTGGGGGCCGGGCAGGGGGTAGCCGCCGACGGGCGAGCGCGCTCCGGGCGTCCCGGGACCCGAGCGGGGGAGCTGGGCCAGGGAGCAGGCGTTGTCGCTGGCCTGGACGCGAAAGGTCAGCTGGCTCCCGCCGGCCTGGACCCGGTCGCCCTCGACGAGGACCTTGTTGAGCACGGCGACCCCGTTGACCAGGGTCCCGTTGCGACTCTGGGCGTCCGTCAGGACCCAATACTCGCCGCGCCGCTGGATCGAGAAGTGCTTGCGCGACACGTTCATGTCCCGCAGCGGCAACACGTTCTGGTCCGCGCGCCCCACCGTGACGTTGTCCTGGTCGAGGCGAACCTCGATCGCAGGTTCGTTGGGGACTTGCACCACGACGCTCGGGACCAAGGGATCGACCTCTGACGCTTGCGGGGAACCAAAGCGTGAGTATCCTATGCGCCCTTTTCAGGGTTGAAAAGCAGGCTAAACAGGGAGCGCCACATTGTCCGACACCGAGCTCTCCCCGCTCGAACAGCACACCCAGGACTTCCTCGCGAATCCTGACGTTCCAGGGCTGCTCGCGCTCTACGCATTCCTCAAGGAGGAGCTGCTCGACGAGGAGCTCGCCGGAATCCTCGATCGGATCCGGCCGATCCAGCACCGCGTGACGCTGATTCAGGCGGACGCGACTGGGACGCTCCTCGAAGCCCTCTGCCGCGACCCTCACCGGGACGTGCGCAAGGTGGTCGCCAGCCACGCGCATATCACCGAAGAGGTCTGCTTCCGGCTCTCGGAGGACCCCGAGCACGTCGTGCGGCTCGCCCTGCGCAAGAACCCCAACTGCCACCCGGTGATCCAGGCGGCGCTGATCCTGCGCGAGAAGCGCGGGGACGAGCTGCGGGTCAAGGCGGACCACCTGCTGGAGATCTCCTGGCAGGCGCGCCGCTGCAAGCTCGACCGCGACGAGCTGATGGAGATCTTCGCCGACTACGTCCAGCTGGAGGCCGAGGACCTGCCCGAGATCGAGCTCGAGCAGGCCAACAAGGTCCTCGACGTCCTGGCCGCGCACCTCGGCAACGGGCCCATGCCCCGCAAGCCGCGCAAGAAGGCCAGCAAGAAGCGACGCCCCACTCGCAAGAAGTAAGGCGTCTCGTCTGGCGCTGCGGACTCCCCGCCAGGGTGGGGGTCGTAGCTAAGGGTGCCTCACCACCAAGGGTGGTCGGGCTGCGTCGTGCTGCGCTGAGCAGGACGAGCCGTCTTGGCCTGGTGGGCGCCGCGGCAGCGCGCCCAGGGGCCGCAGCTCGAGCAAGAGCTCCAGGGCGAGCAGCCCGCGTCCCCGCACTGCGCCACTAGCCGGCCTTCCGCAGCGAGAACTGCCCCTGCTCGGCCAGGCGCACCGCCAGCTCCCCGCGCAGGCACGTGCGCGTGCCCCGGCGGAACACGCCCGCCTCGGGGTGGTGGAAGAGCTCCTCGCCCTCGTAGGTGACCGAGACCCAGGCCTCGCTGCGCAGGCGCTCGC
>CALDQK010001285.1 GCA_937911525.1 uncultured bacterium | reverse complement strand
GGTGCGGAAGGGACGCACGCCCTCGTGAAAGTCCCGCTTGCTGAAGCAGGGAGTCCCGGTCAACAGCAGGCGCTCGGCGAAGTTCTCCAGTTGGCGGATGTTCCCTGGCCACGGGTAGTCCACCGCGGCCTGGAGGAAGCCCGGCCCCATAGCGACCGGCTCGAGGTCGTAGCGCGTGCTCAGCTGGTCGAGGAACAGGTCGAGCAGGTGCAGGACGTCCTCGGGGCGCTCCCGGAGAGGCAGCAGCTCCAGGCGGATGACGTCCAGCCGGTAGAGCAGGTCTTCGCGGAACCGCCCCTCCTTGACGGCCTCGAACAGGGAAGCGCTGCTGGCCGCGATGATCCGCACGTCCACGGTCACCTCGTCCGTGCCACCAATAGGACGAACCACCCCCTCCTGCAGAACGCGGAGCAGACTGTGCTGGGAGACGAGGGGCATGTTGGCGATCTCGTCCAGGAGGAGCGTCCCCTGGTGAGCGTGGCGGAACAGCCCGAGCTTTCGGGCGGTGGCGCCGGTGAACGCGCCCCGCTCGTGCCCGAACAGCTCCGAGTCGATGAGGGACTCCTGGACCGCGCCGCAGTCGAGGGCCACGAAGCGCCCCTTCCGCCCCGAGCGCTTGTGTATGGCTCGCGCGACCAGCTCCTTGCCCGTCCCCGTTTCGCCCTGGATCAACACGGTCGCGGGCGAAGCGGCGATCCGCTCGCATGTGGCGAAGAGCGTGCGCATGCGCGGGCTGGCAGACACCAGGCCTTCGAAGAGCGAGGGCGGGCGAGCCTTGTTGATCGCGGGGCCTTGCTCAGCGCTCCGGTCGACTGGGCGCAGCTCGAGCGTGATCAACACGGCCAGGCGCCCGCTCCAGAGCGTGTCGGTGATCCTGGCGTGCACTTCCGCTGGGGCGGCGGAGTCGAACTCGATCGTCGGCCTCAGATCGTCTCGATCTCTCCACGCGATACGGCGCGGCTGGTTGCCCAGCGCGGTCACGGCGGCGCTGTTGGAGAAAATGACCCGCCCCTCCGAGTCGGCGATCAGGCTCGGCAGGTCGCTCTCCTCGAGGGTCTGGCGATACGACTCGTGGCTGCGGCGAAACGCGTCGTCGTAGGCGAATCGCGCCAGCGCGTGCCGCATGGATCTGCGCAGGATCGCGGGGGTCAGCTTGCCTTCCACCAGGCAGTCTTGTGCTCCGAGTCGAACTGCCTGAAAGGCCGCCTCGTCGTCTTCGTACTCGGACAGCACCACGATCGGGGTTTCCCGGGTCTCCTCGCGGAGTCGCTGGAAGGTCTCGAGCCCCCGGCTGTCGGGTAGGGCCAGGTCCGTGAAGATCAGGTGCGGCGCCTGGTCGCGCAGCGCGGCGCGGGCCTCCTCCAGGGCCTCGAAGCGCACGAGCTCGATTCGATCGAAGGGGGGAACGCTGATGTCTCCTTCAGCGATCAGCGCTCCGACCGCCCGCGTGCCGTGGGCATGTTTCCCGATCAAGAAGACACGAAGGATCAGTGGTTGCGTCAAGAGCTCTCGTCGTTCTCCGCATTCTAGCCGGGGATCGCTGGGGGCCGCGCTGAGGACATGGGTGTCCAGCGCGATCCCCGCCGATCCCCCTAACTGCCGTCTCCCCGAGCCGCCGCTGCTCGTCCGTGCGGCTCGCCGCTTGCGCAACGTTCCCCAGTCTCAATGGGACTCGGAACGGTGAGAGCCGGGACGAACGCCCCCTCTTTCAAGCACGCTGACGTGCCACAAGGTAGCTGCCCCAATGCTTACTCCCCTATCTCCTCCCCATCGAGCAGCCGGCTCCAACCCGAGCAGGGAGAGGATCCGCCAGGGGAGACGCCTCGAAGAGCGCGCGATTCTGAGGCCCTCGTCGGAGATCGGTCAGCGCCAGGAAGACCTTGGGGTGGGGCCGGAGCTGAAGTCGGAGATCGGAAAGGACTGGGCGAAGGACCTGCCTGAGCTTCCCCCGACGACGTCGTCCAGGATCGGGTGTCGTCGGAGCCACGGATGACGTTGTCCGATCGAGGACAGACATGTCCACCCCCGCCTTGGAGAGTCGACAGCGTAGAGGGTTAGCGAGCTTCCAGGCGGCTTCTCGTTTGCGATACGAGACGTGGAAGCGAAGGAAGACATGCCCCCTACCCCCGCCGATCACGCGAGCCCTCAGCCTCCCCGAGGCAGAGAAGTGAGCCCCCGCACCCCCAAACCTGGGTCCTTCGCGGAGGAGGTGGAGCAGTTCCTGGCGACGATCGCCGCGGCAGGTTCCTGTGCCCGGGACTTGCTGACCCCTGCGCCTCGGCTCGGCCAGCGCCTGCGGGAGTTGAAGCGCAGCTGCAGCGCGGCGATCGCCGGCAGCCGCGTGCCCGCGTCGACGAGCTTGCGTCGAATCCGAACCCTGGCGAAGACCGAGAACCAGGCGGCCTTCGAGGGCTACTGGCACGACCCGGGCGGGGCCCGGCTCTGCTTGGAGGAGACGCCTCCGTCTTGCCCCCCCGCGCCGGAGGGGCAATGAAACCACAGCGCAGACAGTGGCCCCGCTACCCGACCCTGAGCTCGGCGACCCTGCGACCCTACTGGCGGGGCGTCGGCGTCAGGCCACGCTCGGGCCGTGCGCTGGACGTCTCTCTCGGCGGCGTAGGCTCGGCATGACCACGCCCGAGGGACACGCGCAGGCGCCTTCAACAGACCCTCCCCTGGGACACTTCGTGTTGCTAGGTCCAGGCGAGCTCACCGTCCTGCCCATTCCGACGGGTTCGGTGACCGTGGGGCGCGACGACTCCTGCGATCTGATCCTGGAGGGAGTGGAGGTCTCTCGGCGGCACTGTCAGCTCGACTTCCAGCCGAGCGGGTGGCATCGCGTGGTCGATCTCGGGAGCACATGCGGGCTCTTCGTCAACGGCTCGCCGGTCGAGGACGCTGACCTGCAGCCCTTCGACCGGATTCGGGTGGGCGAGTTCGAGCTCCTCTATCTGGACTCGCGCACGAGCCCGGACGATGTGCTCAGGGTGCTGGCTCCCCAAGAGCAGTCCGATCTCCCCTCGCTGAGTCCACCCGAACAGGTGCGAGGGTCTCTCAGAGAGCGATTGACCTGGCTGACCCTCATGTTTCAGGAGCTTCGCTCGGAGGACGAGCTGGCTCCGCTGCTGGACGCCCTCGTGGACGAGCTCTTCCGTCAGCCTGCGTGCGTCAGTCGCATCGTGATCGTCTCGCTCGACGAGCGGACCGCGTCGGGGCTCCGGGCCGTGAAGCTGCGGGACGCGCCGCCCGACCACGTCCGGGCTGAGGCGCTGGCGCCCTACATGCCGCTCGTCCGTCGCGCTCTGGAGGAGGACCAGGTGCTGGGGCAGGAGACGCCCCTCGGTCCTGCGACGGTGTGCGTGCCCATGCGCAGCCACCGGCGGACCAACGAACGGGAGCGGCGACGCTACCAGCCCGGGAACACACGAGGCGCGCTGCTCATGTCGTCACCCGGAATGAGCTTGAACGGCGAGGAGAAGCGCCTCTTTCAAATCCTCGCCCGACAGATCGCGGTCCTGTTGTCCAGCGTCAAGCTGCAGCGCCGAGCCACCACCGATTCGCTCACCACCCTGACCAACCGCTCCCAGACGGAACAGATCTTGCGCGACGAGCTCTCGCACTCGAGGAACTCCCGCACGCCCCTCTCCGTGCTCTTGATCGACCTCGACGACTTCAAGGCCGTCAACGACACCTACGGTCACGAGGCGGGTGATCAAGTGCTCCGAGACGTTGCGATGCGGCTCCGCTGCACGCTTCGGCTGACGGATTCGGCGGGCCGCTGGGGAGGGGAGGAGTTCCTGGCGGTCCTCCCAGGCACGGACGCCTTCGGAGCAGGGATGGTGGCGGAGAAGTTCCTGCACGAGCTGCGCGCGACCCCGATGGGCTCGCACGGGCTCAGCGTCACGGCCTCCGTCGGGGTGGCGTGCAACCCAGGCGAGGCACCCGCCAGCGCGCAAGGGGTCGCTACGCTGCTGAGGAGCGCGGACCAGGCGCTCTACCAGGCGAAGGAGTCCGGCAAGGACCAGTTCGCGCTCTTCGACCCCGCGCGGAGGCAACGCACCCTCGAGCGCACCCAGCGGCTTCAGCTGCGGCGCCGCCACCGCCGCGCACCCGTGGCTTGGCTGGTCTGCGACCAGCGCGACCCGGCGCCGCTGCCTCTCGGCTACACCTCCGTCGGTCGTGACCCCGCCAGCGACGTGTGTCTGCCGAGCGAGGGCGTCTCACAACGGCATGGAGTCATCCGGGTCACGCCCCGCGGAGAGATCACCTACCAAGCCTGCTCGATCGGAGGGACGGTCCACAACGGCGCACCGGTCGAGGATCACGTTCGCCTCGACCTCGGTGACCGGCTCACCGTCGGACCCTATGAATTCCTCCTCACGGGCGAGCCCGTCTCCGCTGGCCAGAAGGACTAACTCCTGTGGATCGGCCGAGCGCCCGCGAAAACAACTCGAGAACGCGGACAGAGCCGCTGCAGGGGAGTGCTACACTGCAAGCACGAGGGGTATCCCCTCCCCGCTTGATCGCACCTCTACCTGTGGCTGCCCTCTGGCACGACTCGCACAGGTACGAGCGCACGCATGATCAACCTCGTCGTCGAGAACCTCCCCCCAGCCGCGACCGTCTCCCAACTCGCCGCCTTCTTCGGAGTGTTTGGCGAGGTCGAGAGGGTGCTCCTGGGGCGGAACCACGTCACCGGTCGAGCCGAGTCCTTCTGCTTCCTGGACCTGGCTCCAGGCTCTCGCGATCCTGGCCAGCAGGACGCGATCGACATGTGGGGCCACGCGCTGACCTTCCGTGCGGCCAGCAGCCCCGCGGGCTGGGTCATCGGCCGCTAGAGACCAAGACAAACTTGCGAACAACCCTCCCTGTGGCGAGCCCTGCCCTAAAGGCACCTCCCCACGGCGAGACGTTGTTTCGGGTTTCCCTCCCGCTGCGAGTCCCCTCACAGCCCGCGCCTCGAGGTGTGACTCACCTGATCTGGAGCCTCCGATGAACTCGCCCCGCCCTGACTCCTCCAGCCGGCCGACCGACGGCGACGAGGCGATCGACGAAGATCGGCGCGCAGTCGACCAGGAGCGCACCGAACGCCGCGAAGTCCACGATCGCACTCGGCAGCACTCGCGGGGCAACCAGCAGACCCGCGCGGGCCTCGATCGGGAGCGAGCCCTGGACGACGCCAGCCTGGAGAGCGAACGCCGCGTCGCCGACCTCAGCCGCGCCAACGAGCGCAGGCGCCTCGGCCAGGAGTCCCGCCAGCAAGCTGCCCAGCTGGAGGCCGCGGAGGACAGCCTGGACGCGGCCCGTCTGGCGCAGGACGCAGCGGGGCTCGAGCGTCGCGAAATGCTGCGCGTGGCCGACGCCGAGCTGGCCGACTTGGGCGCCGCGCTGACCAAGCTCCAGGCCCGCACCGCAGGCACCGGCCTCGAGCTGAGCCCCGAGGTCGACGCGGCCCTGGCCTGCGCCGGGCGTCTAGCCCGCGCCCTGGCCCAGGCGCTCGACGCCGAGGACCTCCGTGGGGAGCACCACGACCTCGGAGGCAGCGGTTGAGCGGTGTATAGCTCCCTCCTTAGCGAGGTCCATGCCCGCTCACGGGGCGGCGCGCATGACGCCCCAGGCTTCGCGCCGACGCGCCTCGGCTCGCCCGTGTCGAGCGGGTGCGGAGCGGACGAGGTCCGCGTCGTGCGAGCCCCGAGACCTGGAGCGCAAGCACCCTGGAGGGGTGCGAAGCAGGCGTCGATGGTTCTTGCAGGGCGCGATCTGCAACATGCGGCTACAGTGGTAGTGGCGCTGACCACCTGGGTCGCCGCCGGCTCTGGCATTGCTGTGGTGCTCTGGCCCTCCCTCGCCCACACCCAGTAAGGCCCCCGATGCCCCTCTCCGCGCCGGATCTACCGGCTACCCCCGTCGACCTCACCGCCATCCAGCACTACGTCTGGACCCGCTACGTCGAGCACGGCTTGCCTGAACAGCCGCTCGACGAGGCACAGGCGCTCATGACCCTAGAGGCCCACCACGCCGCTCGCGGCCTGGACGCCGATGCCGAGTGCTTCTACTACGGAATCCTCGCCTTCGAGCGCTCGTTCGCAGAGCCGGAGCGCAGCACGCAGCTCCTCAGGCGCGCGCTGGCCGCCTTCTGCGCCTACCGCGGCCAGACCAGCCACGACTTCGTGTGGGAGGCCGTGGAGGACCGCTACGAGGAGACCCTCGAGCGGTTGGGGGTGGTCAAGAGGGCAGCCCACTGAGCGGCGCCACCCCTGCGGCCGCTCCTCGCTCGCTGCCCCGCTTGAAGCCTCGATCCCCGGTGCGCACCGAGCTGGATGAGGCCGTCGACGCCTACTTCCGCACGACGGGCCTCAGTCGGCACGGCGGCGCGTCAATGCTGCTCAAGAGCGCGACGCTGTTCAGCTGGGCGATCACGTCCTATGCGCTGCTCGTCTTCTGGGCCCCGACGTGGTGGACCGCGATCCCGCTCGCGGTCTCGCTCGCCCTGGCCATGGCAGGGATCGGCTTCGCCGTCATGCACGACGGAGGCCACGCCTCCTACTCCGACCGGCGCGCGATCAACCGCTGGGCGGCGCGCTCGCTCGACCTCATCGGCGGGAGCTCATTCGTCTGGGCCTACAAGCACAACGTGCTGCACCACACCTACACCAACGTGGACGGCGCCGACGACGACATCGACTTCGAGCCCTTCATGCGCTTGAGCCCTGGCCAGACCCGGCGTTGGTTCCACCGATTCCAGTGGCTCTATTGGCCGGCCTTGCTCGTGTTCCTCCCTCCCAAGTGGACGCTGGTGGACGACTTCGTGGCCGTGGCTCGAGGCCAAGTCGGTGGGCATCCACTTCCGCGTCTGAGCCGTCGGGACTGGGTCGTGCTGATCGCGGGCAAGCTCTGCTTCGCTCTCTGGGCGATCGTGATCCCGCTCCTGGTCGTGGGTCCGGCCGCGTATCTGGCGGGAGCTGCGTTGGTGTCCTGCGCCCTGGGAGTCACGCTGGGGGTGGTGTTCCAGCTCGCGCATGCCGTGACCTGCACGAGCTTCTTCCAGCCCGACGCGAGCGGGCGCACTCCGCTTCCCTGGGCCGAACACCAGCTCGCGACCACCGCGGACTTCGCGCGCAGCAACCCCTTGCTGACGTGGTTCGTGGGCGGGCTGAACCACCAGGTCGAGCACCACCTCTTCCCGCGGATCGGCCACCGCCACTACCCGGCTCTGGCCGAGGTCGTGCGGCAGGTCTGCGCCCGGCATGGGATCCGTCCGCACGACCACCCAACCCTTGGCGGCGCGCTCTTCGCCCACGTGCGGCACCTCTACCGACTCGGTCGCCCCACCCCCGAGGCCGCGGGGCGACCCTCCTCACCCCAACTCATTTTCGACTGCGCGCCAAACCCTGGCGCCTAAACAAGGAGACAGACATGTCTGAAGGCACGATCAAGCGAATCACCGACAAGGGCTTCGGGTTCATTAGCACGGGAGGTCCCAAGGACCTCTTCTTCCACTCTTCAGCCTTGGTGGGCGTTCGCTTCGAGGAATTGAACGAGGGGCAGAAGGTCAGCTATGACGAAGGCCAGGGCCCGAAGGGACCCCGCGCGGAGAACGTCAAGCCAGTCGGGTAGCGCCCACGCCGCGCCGTCCCTCGGCTGCGCGGAGAGCTCGTCAGCGCCCAACGGCGTGGAGCCTGCGCAGCCAGACACGGAGCGAGACCCGCACATGGATCGGCTCCCCCCGAGGAGCTCGCGAAACGCCTCAGGTAAGTGCCTGAGGCGTTTGCATGTCCGGAGTGCGGCTGACCTGGGAGCTGGATCGGCCGATGCCGCTGGACGTCGAGCGCCGGGTCACGCTGGCCGCAGGCTAGGCAGCGGCAGTAGCGTCGGCTCACGGAGCTGGTGCGCGGGACCTCCTCGCCCGTCTCGGTGCGGACGGTTGGCGCGAGCGCGACCTCCTCGAGGCCGGCCGGGATCTCGCAGGTCTTCCAAAGCTCGAGGAACGAGGCAGCCAGAGCGTTGTCGAAAGGGAGTGGCGACACGGCGGCCCTCGCGCGGGGGTCTCTGCGCGGCGATCGGGGGTGAGCGACTCGCCTACTCCGGCAGCTCGAAGACGTGCACGGACTCGGCCTTGGCCAGGTTCTTGGCCTTGCCGCGCGCGCCGTCCGAGACGAAGGCCAGCTGCTCGTCCGAGAGCCAGGCTACGCCTTCGAGGTTCCCGTAGCGCCCGCCGGTCTTGGGGAAGCGGTAGACCTGGCCCTTGCCCTCGATGGCCCAGCGTTTGGGGTCGAGGGTCCCGATCCACAGTCGCCGGGTCGACTGACTGACCACCGCCAGGCGCCTCCCGCGCAGGGAGAGCCCCGCGTAGTCCTCGAACTTGGCCTCGCTGGGGAGGTGAATGGTGGTCACGAGGGCCCAGGTCACGGCGCCCTCGGCCTCCTTGCGCTCGTAGACCCGCAGACGGCCGTTGCCGAGGTCGTCGGCCTTGGGGTCGGCCTTCGCCGCCCCGTGGTTGCTCTCGAGCATGACGAGCACGTATTCCCGCCCCGCGCGCCGCAGGGCGAGCACCCCCTCGAAGCCCTTGCTCGGGCCGCCGATGGGCGGGTCGAGGATCCACTGCGCCTTCGGCTTCAGGGAGGCGTCGAGCTCGATCAGGCCTCCCTTGTAGCCCTGCGGAGTGCGCAGGGCCTCGACGACCACGTAGAAGCAGCCGCGCTCGGGGTCGTAGCTGATGCCCTCGTAGTCGGAGATCCCGGCGGGGGCCTCGCTGAGACGACCGCTCTTCAGGTCAGGGCTGACGACGCCGATCGCCTTGCGGGTGTCGAAGACCAGGTAGAGCTCGCCCTTGGCGAGGGTCAGGCCGCTGGCGTCGAAGGGCCCCGGGGAGGGGAACACCTTCTCGCACTTGGCCTCGCGGACGAGCTTCAGCAGCGGGCCCTTGGGCTTGTCGTCCGCGAGCACCAGGGCGCTGAAGGCCAACAGGAACGCGAGGCTGCTTGGGAAGTGGGTCATGTTCACGCGCTTGGACGGTGGTTGCGCCACCGATCGTAACCCTTCGGCGAGTCGCGCCGGGCGCGGATGAGCCTAGACTGTCCCGCCTCGGTCGCCCGCCTCAACTCTTCGGAGGACGTCATGTCCAACCGCTCGCTCTTCCTCGCAGCCTCAGCCGCCACCGGCCTGCTGCTCGCGCTCGGCTGCTCCAGCACCGAGGACCCGGCTCCCACGGGCGGCGAGCCGAGCGGGGGCTTCGAGCTCTACAGCACACCCGAGGTGGCCGGCAGCGAGTCCTGGCCCGTGCACGCGCGGGCGGCGGAGGCGCCCAGCGTGGCCTACGCGTGGCTCGAGGGGATCCTCGAGACCTCGGCGCGGCGGGTGGACCGGATCGGGGCGCGCCCGACCACGATCGCGCGCGAAATGATGATCCCGCTCACGGCCATGTATGACGCCTGGGCCTGCTACGACGCCAAGGCCGTCGGCACGCGGCTGGGGGGGAAGCTGCGGCGGCCGGCTGGGGAGCGCACTCAGCGCAACAAGGAGATCGCGGTCGGCTACGCGGCCCTCCGTTGCCTCGAGGACCTCTTCCCCGAGGACCTGAAGTGGGTCCACGAGCTCGCCCAGAAGCAGGGGATCGACCCGGCGAACACCTCGACCGACGTCGCCACGGCTGCGGGGATCGGAAACGAGGTCGCGGCGGTGCTCCTGGCCTACCGGCACCGGGACGGGGCCAACCAGCTCGGCGAGGCTGGCGACGGCACGCCCTACTCGGACACGAGCGGCTACAAGGCCACGCGAGGAGTCGACGAGCCGCAGGACCCCGACCGCTGGAAGAACATTCCCTTCGCCTATCCCGACGGGCGGCCTGGCCACTTCTACCCCGACCCGCTCACGCCGCACTGGGGCAAGGTCAAGACGATCGGCTACACCGACCCCGAGCCCTTCCGCACGGCGGGACCGCCCAAGGCCAAGGACCCGCAGCTGCGCCGGGAGGTCGACGAGTGCATTCAGGCCAACGCGAGCCTCAGCCTGCGCCAGAAGGCGATCGTGGAGCTGATGCGCGACGGACCTCGCTCGACCGGACAGTCGGGGCACTGGCTGCGCTTCGCCATGGACCTCTCGCGGCGCGAGAAGCAGGGGATCGACGAGGACGTGAAGCTCTTCTTCGCGATCGGCTGCATGGCCCACGACGCCTTCGTCATGTGCTGGGAAGAGAAGTACCGCCACGACTCGTCGCGGCCCTACTGGTACGTCCGCCACTTCTACGCCGGCCAGGAGGTGCTCGGCTACGCGGGACCCTGTGAGGGCTTCAAGCGGGTCAAGGCCGAGGACTGGCACCCCTACTCGCCCGCCTCCTTCGTCACCCCGCCCTTCCCCGGCTACCCCTCGGGGCACGCGACCGTCAGCGGGGCCTGCGCCAAGCTGCTCGAGCTCTTCAGCGGCAGCGACCGCTTCGAGTTCGTGGCCGAGCGCGTGGCCGGCGAGCTGACCGAGGCCGACTGCACCACCTTCGAAATGCAGGCCCTCGAGGGGGTCAAGGCCACCGACGTGGCCGAGTCCAAGCGCGTGCGCCTGCCCCTGCCGACCTTCTCCTCGATCTCGGAGATGGCCGCCGAGTCCCGCCTGTTGGGCGGCTATCACATTCGCAGCGACAACGACGACGGCCTGAAGCTGGGCCGGAAGATGGCCGTGGCGTGCTGGCCCCGCTACCGGGCCTACTGGGAGGGCACGGCCAAGGTCCTCGACTAGCTGGCCCTGGGTCGCTGAGGCGCCGGGCGGTGCAAAGTCGTGACCCACGCGCTGGATCCAGCCGCTACGCTAGCGCCATGAACGCTCTCAGGACCCTCGCCCTCGCGGGCCTGCTCCTCCTGGCCGGGGCCAGCGCTCGCGCCGACGTGATCCACCTCGAGTCGGGCGGGCAATACCGCGGCAAGATCGTCTCGGAGACCTCCCGCAGCGTCACGATCAAGACCCGCGGCGGCGGCACGATCCGCGTCCCGCGCGACGAGATCTCGCGGATCGTCAAGGAAGAGGACCTCGCCGAGACCTTCAAGAAGCGCCGCGCCAAGCTGGAGGACTCGCGCAGCACCAAGGCCTGGTGCGAGCTCGGCGACTGGGCGCGGAGCAAGAAGCTCGAGAAGCAGGCCCGCGGCTGCTACGAGCGCGCGCTGAAGCTCGACGAGGGCTGCAAGCCCGCGCGCGAGGCCCTGGGCCACAAGCTCCACCAGGGGCGCTGGCACACGCTCGAGGAATACAACCGCGACGTGCTGGGGCTGGTGCTCTACAAGGGCGACTGGGTCACCCCCGCCGACAAGGCCAACCTCGAGGCCGGGCTCGTCAAGCGCGACGGGCGCTGGGTGATGCCCAAGGACGAGAGCAAGAAGCCCAAGCCGGCCAAGCCCAAGCCCAGCAAGGCGCCCAAGCCCAAGCCCAGCAAGGCCGACAAGGACGACGAGCCGCGCCGGGGCAAGGGCGCCAAGTTCCGCGCCATGAGCTTCAACATCCGCTACGACTTCAAGAACGACGGGCGCAACCGCTGGAACAACCGCGCCGAAGCCGTCGCGAAGACGATCAAGCAGGCCGAGGTCGTCGCGATCCAGGAGGACAAGGCCCACCAGGTCGAGGACCTCGAGCGCCTGCTGCCGGACTACCACTTCGTCGGCGGCGGCCGGAACCCGACCGGCTCGGGCGAACGCTGCTCGATCCTCGTCCGGCGCAAGGAGGGCAAGATCAAGGACTGGGGCGAGTTCTGGCTCTCCGACACGCCCGAGGTCAAGGGCAGCAACACCTGGAGCGACCGCTACCCGCGCAAGGTCACCTGGGCCCTGATCGACATGAAGGGCGCCCGCTCGCCGCTGCTGGTCCTGAACACCCACCTCCCCGAGAAGGACAAGGGCCGCGACCCCGAGAACCGGATCAAGGGCGCGCGGGTCATGAACGAGTTCCTGCGCAAGCGGGTCCCCAGCAAGGAGCGCAAGAAGATCGCGATCCTGATCGCGGGCGACTACAACTCGGCCCCCGACGAGGAGCCCCGCAAGACCCTCGTCGGCTCGGGCAACACCGCGACCGGGCTGCGCGACAGCTGGAACGAGGCGCCCCACCCCTCCTTCGCCGGCACCTTCAACGGCTTCAAGGGCCTGCACACCAACCACCGGATCGACTGGCTGCTCGTGGGAGGCCCGCTGCGCGTGCGCCGCTATCACACCTTCGACGAGAAGGTCGACGACCGCTGGCCCAGCGACCACTACCCGATCTGGATCGACGTCGAGCTGCGCTAGGCGTAGGTCCAGTCCCAGGGCGGTGACTTCGCCCGCCGCAGAGCTGACACGGGCTCGAGTTGGCGCGTAGAGTGAAGGCGTGAGCCCAGGGGCGCCTGCTCCGCTCACGGACACCGACCCGGCCGCCCGACCTGTCTTGGTGCTCACAAGGGCAGGAGTCTCGCCGGAGAGAGCGCTCTCTCTGGTCGAGCACGAAGGTGGTCCCCTTGGCCCAGATTCCCTCCGGCCGATTCGGCGAAGCGATCGTCGAGCTCCAATCCCTGCTCGAGCGCCTGCGCGGCGCGAGCGACGAGGAACGCAGGCCGATCTACGCCGAGTGCGTCCCCCTCCTCGCCGAGGCGAACGAGCTCAATCGGCACCCCTTGCCCCGCAAGGAGGTCAAGTCGCTCCTCCTCGAGGCTGGCTGGCACCTCCGCTCGCTGGCGGGGGTCGCGATCGTCGGCGGAAACACCAGCGACGAGCACCACTCTTGGGCTCAGCACAGCCTCTCTGGCCTCGAGGCCTGGAGCGCTCGCCACCCCGCCCTGTAGCCTGCACGAGCGCATTCGCTCCTCCCTGCGCAAAAAGAAGCGGTTCCACGACTCCGCTGTGGGTGCTGGCGAGCTATGGTGGGGGCGGCGGAGGCCGGCATTACTGTGGCGTGCTCTGGCCCCTCTTTCGTTTGTATCCAGTAAGGCCCCCATGCTGCCTCTTCAGGCCCTGCCTCTTCAGGCCCTGCCTCTTCAGGCCCTGCCTCTTCAGGCCCCGACGCCCCACCACCTCCTCGAGGCCCCGCGCTGAGCGACCTCGAACCCGCGACGCGAGCGCTGCCTCGTCTTCAGGCCCGCTCGCCCCTCCGCACTGAGCTGAAGCGAGCGGTCGACGCCCACTTCTCGTCGACTGGAGACGACCGCCACGGCGGCGGCCCGATGCTCGCGAAGACCGCGCTGATCTTCGCCTGGGCGCTCGCCAGCTACGCGCTCTTGCTCGGCTGGGCGGCTACCTGGGCGGTCGCGGCGCCGCTCTCGGTCTCGCTGGGTCTGGCCCTGGCGGCGATCGGCTTCTCGGTCATGCACGACGGCGGCCACCGCTCCTACTCGCGCAACTCCAAGACCAACCGCTGGGCAGCCCTGGCCCTCGACTTCCTCGGCGGCAGCTCCTACGTGTGGAGGTTCAAGCACAACGTCTTGCACCACTCCTACCCCAACGTCGAGGGCGCTGACGACGACATCGAGTTCCTGCCCTTCCTGCGGCTCAGCCCCGGCCAGCCCCGCTACTGGTTTCACCGCTTCCAGTTCCTCTACTGGCCCTTCTTGCTCCTCTTCCTCGCGCCCAAGTGGATCTTCCTGGACGACTTCGTCGCCGTCGCCCGCGGAGAGGTCGGCGGCCACCCCCTGCCGCGCCTCGGCAGCAAGGACTGGGTCACCCTCTTCCTGGGCAAGCTCTGCTTCGCCCTGTGGGCGATCGCGCTGCCCCTGCTCTTCCTCGAGCCGCTGCCCTACCTGATCGGCTCCGCGATCGTGTTCGGCGTCCAGGGCTTCACCCTCGGGCTCGTGTTTCAGCTCGCCCACGCGGTGGAGGGCGCGTCCTTCTTCCCGCCCGCGGCGAGCGACACCTTGCCCTGGGCCGAACACCAGCTCGCCACGACGGTCGACTTCGCGCGCAAGAACCCGCTCCTGTCCTGGTTCGTGGGTGGCCTCAACTTCCAGATCGAGCACCACCTCTTCCCCCAGATCAGCCACCGGCACTACCCCGCCCTGGCCGAGGTCGTCCGGGAGGTCTGCGAGCGCCACCAGATCCGCGTCCTGGAGCAACCGACGCTCGGCGGCGCGCTCGCCGCTCATGTCCGCCACCTCTATCAACTGGGCTGCCCGCTCGAGGCAGCCGACTCGACTCAACCTCGAATGCGCGCGGAACCGCAGCGCCTGACTCTGGAGACGTAATGGCCGAAGGAACGATCAAACGACTGACTGACAAGGGATTCGGGTTCATTGGCACCGGCGGTGCCAAGGACCTGTTCTTCCACTCCTCGGCGCTGGACGGAGTCCGCTTCGACGACCTCGAGGTGGGCCAGAAGGTGACCTACACCGAAGGCCAGGGCCCCAAGGGCCCGCGAGCGGAGAACGTCAAGGTCGCCAACTAGCGACTCGCAACACCGCGTGAAGTCCGCCGCAGGCCGCTGGTCTGCGGCGGTTTCGCGTCCGGAGGCCTGGACCGACTCCACGGTCCAGCTCCACCCCGGGAAGAATGGGCCCCACCTCTGCCCGCGCCTCGGCCAGCCGCTAGACTGCGCGCCCGCGAGAGGCGACCCCATGTGCACCCGACTCCCTAGCCCCTTCCTGCTGCTGCTCCTCCTCGGCCTGAGCGGCGCCGCCAGCGCCCAGGAGCGCCCCGACGGCGACGCGCTCTTCCGCCAGCTCGACGGCGAGCTCCCGACCCCAGGGCCGACCCGCGCCGCCTCGGGGGCGCCAGGCCACCGCTACTGGCAGCAGCAAGTCGACTACCGGATCGAGGCCTCCCTCGACGAGGAGAAGCACCGAATCACGGGCCGCGAGCGGATCGACTACCGCAACAACTCGCCCGACGTGTTGCGCTACCTCTGGGTCCAGCTCGACCAGAACACCGAGGCCAAGGACAGCGAGCTGCTGCGGATCCGCACCACCGACCCGGTCGGCGAGGAGAACGAGAAGAGCTACCGCGAGCTGGGCTACGAGGTGTTCCGCCAGAGCTTCGCCGGCGGCTATCAGATCCGCTCCGTCACGACCGCCAGCCAGCCTCCCCAGCCGCTGAGCCACACGATCCGCGGCACGATGCTGCGCGTCGACCTGCCCCAGCCGCTCCAGCCCGGCGGGCGCTTCTCCTTCGCGATCGCCTGGAGCTACGCGATCCGCGATATCAGCGTCCACAGCACCCGCACCGGCTACGAGCTGCTCGAGCAGGACCCCAAGAACGCGATCTACACGATCGCCCACTGGTATCCGCGCCTGGCCGCCTACTCGGAGCGCCACGGCTGGCACGTCCACAACTACGTGGGCGAGGAGTTCTCGCTCGAGTTCGGCGACTTCGTGGTCCGCCTCGACGCGCCGGTGGACGTGGTCGTGGCCGCGACCGGCGAGCTGCAGAACGCCGCCGAGGTGCTCAGCCCCGCCCAGCGCGCGCGGCTGGCCCAGGCGCGCGCGGCCAAGGAGCCCGTGTTCGTGATCACCCCCGCCGAGGCCAAGGCCGCCGAGGAGGCGGCCGCCAAGGGCCGGCCCGAGGGGCGGCGGACCTGGGAGTTCCACGCCAAGAACGTGCGCGACTTCGCCTGGGCCGCCTCGCGCAAGTACGCCTGGGACGCCATGGGCGTCCCCGTCGGCGAGCGGACCGTGATGGCCATGAGCTACTACCCCAACGAGGCCGAGCCCCTGTGGAGCAAGTACTCCACCCACGCCGTGGCGCACACCCTCGAGGGCTACGGGCGCTACCTCGAATACCCCTACCCCGTCGCGCTGAGCTGCAACGGCGGCGTGGGCGGGATGGAGCACCCCATGATCTCGTTCCAGCGGGCGCGCCCCGAGCCGGACGGGACCTACTCCGAGCGGCGCAAGTACGGCCTGATCAGCGTGATCATTCACGAGGTCGGGCACAACTGGTTCCCGATGATCGTCAACAACGACGAGCGGCGCTGGCGCTGGATGGACGAGGGCTTCAACTCCTTCGTCCAGCAGGTCACCGAGGGCTACTGGGAGAAGGAATACCCCTCGCGCAACTCGGCCCGCCGCGAGCGGATCCTCGACTACATGAAGTCCAGCCGCGACCAGCCGATCATGACCAACACCAGCCTCCTGCGAGAGGGCGGCAACAACGCCTACAGCAAGGTCACCCTGGCCTTGACCGTCCTGCGCGAGGCCGTGCTCGGGCGCGAGACCTTCGACTTCGCCTTCCGCGAATACTGCCGCCGCTGGGCCTTCAAGCGGCCCTACCCGGGCGACTTCTTCCGCACGATGGAGGACGCCTCGGGCCAGGACCTGGACTGGTTCTTCCGCGGCTGGTTCTTCACCGCCGACCACGTCGACCTCGCGATCACCGGCGTCCGCCAGCTCGAGCTCGACACGCGCGACCCCGAGATCGAGAAGCCGCGCGCCAAGGCGCGCGAGGACAAGCGCCCGCGCCGCCTGCGCGAGCTGCGCAACGCGGCCCAGCCCAAGCGGGTGGACCGCCACCCCAGCCTGCGCGACTACTACGACGAGTTCGACGAGTTCGCGGTCACGCCCACCGACCGCAAGGACTACCAGAAGCTGCTCGAGGGGCTGAAGCCCCACGAGCGGCGCCTGCTCAAGCTGCAGCAGCGGATCTACGTGGTCGACTTCGAGAACGTGGGCGGCCTGCCGATGCCCCTGCCCCTGACCTTCACCTACGAGGACGGGAGCACCAGCGAGCTGGTCGTGCCGGCCTCGGTGTGGCGGCGCTCGCGCGGGGGCAAGGTCAGCAAGCTCTTCCTCTCGAGCAAGGCGATCGCGCGGATCGAGCTCGACCGCCTCGACGCCCAGGCCGACGTGGACCCGCGCAACAACGCCTTCCCGCCGCGGATCGCCGAGGGTCGCCTCCGCCTGACCAAGGAGGAGGAGAAGAAGAACCCCATGCAGCGCGAGCG